>JAEYLA010000044.1 GCA_023461495.1 Bacillota bacterium
CGCATCTTTGCGTTTGACCCTTCCGCCTGCTACAACCGCCTATGCGGGCTGGAGGGCGCGATCCGCGGCGTACGCTGGCGTGATTTGCCGGAGGACGTCAAAGCCGGTCTCAAAGCGTTCTACAGGCAGCACCGCCCGGGGAAGGAATAGCGCCCCCAAATTTGTATGCGGATTCCCCTGCCTGCGCACGCTATGTACAACGCTAAACAAAAAAAGCGGCGTTCGCCGCTTCTTTTCCATGCGAAAGGCACGCTGCCCGGTTACTTTTTCTTATAGGAACCGCACAGCGTCTCATCTTCCGGATTGCCGGTGTTGCAGCTGTTACATGGTTTGACGACGATGCGGTTCAAATCGCACATGCCGCCGTTCTGCCAGTAGGAACAGCTGTTCACCTCACATCCGATGGTTTGCTGCCCCGCTTTGTTGTCATGCATGGTGTTTACCTCCTGTTTTCTTATGATCGGGTTCGATCGCATTTAGTATGCGGCACAGCGGTACACAATATACAAAAAATCAGAAAGGGAGCGTGTGCATGCAAATTCTTCACAGCCTTCCGCCAGCGGCGGATAAAAACGCGCGCATACTGGTGTTAGGCTCCATGCCGGGCGCGCAGTCGCTTGCGGCAGGGCAATATTACGCGCATCCGCGCAACGACTTTTGGCGGCTGATGTTCCATGTATTAAATTTGCCCGATCCGCTAAGCTATGAGGCACGCATTGCGGCGCTGCTCCATTCCGGCATCGCACTTTGGGATGTGATCTATGCGTGCGAGCGTGAAGGCAGCCTGGATAAAAACATCAAAGCCGCGGCGCCAAACGACATCCCCGGCTTTTTAAACGCGCACCCAGCTGTGAAAACCATATGCTTCAACGGCACGATGGCGCAAAAGATCTATTTTAAAAATTTTAAAGCACAGGAGGGCATTGCCTGTGTGCTGCTGCCCTCCTCCAGCCCCGTGCCAAGGCGGCACATCCGCACATTCGAAGATAAGCTCGCAAAGTGGCACGAAATAGCGCGCTACCTCTGATCCTTTTTCTCTTGATCCTGATGCGTACATGCGTCGCAATATCCGTAAATCTCCAGATTGTGCCCCACAACCTGAAAGCCTTCCTCTGCCACCTTGGGCGTAAAATGCCCCAGCGGGCAATCATCCACAGGCACAATGCGCCTGCAGCCCATACATACGGCATAATGCCTGTGCGCGCTGCGGTTGATTGCGTATACCGCCATATCGCTGTTGGCGACGGCGATCTTATCCACAACACCTTTTTCCACAAGCAGTTCCAGGCTTCTGTAAACGGTGGAGAGCCATACGCTCTCCCCTGTTTTTTCGATTTGAGAGAAAATCTCCATGGCGCCCAGCGGCTGCTGCGCCCCCTCAAGCGCCTGCATGATCAGCGCCCGGGGCCGGGTGCGCTTGATCTCTTTAGGCCAGTTCGACTGTTCCTTCACGCAGGGTCGCCTCCTTTTCGCGCATGTTCTTTGTGCGGATACGAAAGTAGCGAGCGTACAATGAGTATGACGATGAGCGTCACTACGCCAAGCAGCACGATGGTGCCGCCGGGCCTGAGCCGCGCGTAATAGGCGATGAACAGCCCTGCGACCGTAAAGAATACCGCAAAGCCGATGGAAAAGAAGAGCGTTGTCCGGAAGCTTTTGCGAAGCTGCATGGCGCAGGCAACCGGAATCACCATAAGAGACGATACCACAAGCGCCCCAACCGTGCGGGCCGCAATGGAGACGGTAACGGCTGTGAGGATAGTAAACAGAAAACTGACCGTTTTTACAGGCACACCTGCAAGGCGCGCGGCGCGTTCATCCAGCGCCAGATAGAACAGCTCCTTATATAGCAGCAAAAACGCCAGCATCACCGCCACGCTGATGGCGACCACCAGCAGCAGTTCAAAATCGCTGATGGAAACGATGCTGCCAAACAGGAAGCTGTTGAAGTTCGCGGCGTTTTTGACAAAGCCGGAAAGCACGCCCGCAAGGCCGATACCTGCGGACATGATGATGGCGATGGACATCTCCGCGTATTGGGGCATACGTTTTCTCACGGCCTCAATACCAAGCGCTGCGAAGATCGTGGCAACTACCGCGCCCAATATGGGATTGACGCCCATTACAAGCCCACCCGCGACGCCCGCAAGCGAGGTGTGGGAAAGCGCATCGCCGATCATGGACAGGCGCTTTAGCACCACGATGATGCCGATGCAGGGGATGATGACGGCAAGCAGCACGCCCGCAAGGAGCGCCCGCTGCATAAACAGATACTCAAGCATCGAAACCTCCTCCTTAGTGCTGGCAGCAGACAGGATGCTTGTGCTTGTGCGCAAGCTCATGCGCGACCTGTTCCAATCCCAATTCTACCAATGATCCTTCCTCCAGGCAAAGTACGCGCGAAACATAGCTGTTCGCCCGCCCCATATCATGCGTCACCATCACAATAGTGAAGCCTTTTTCGCGGTTATAGCGGGAAAGCAGCTGATAGAGCGCCTCCACCGTCTGCGCGTCAACGCCCGTGGTGGGCTCGTCCAAAAGCAGCAGCTCCGGCTCGTTGACCAGAACGCGTGCGAGCATCACGCGCTGCTGCTGCCCGCCGGAAAGTTCGCCGAACAGCCGCTTGGCATATTGCTCCATGTGCACCTGCTCCAGCGCGCGGCGCGCCGCTTCCCGGTGGCTTTTGTTCGGCATACGGAGCGGGCCGATTTGCGCATACAAATTGGCAAGCACAATTTCCTCTGCCGTAGCGGGAAAGCCCGTATTCCCCCGAAAGCCGTTTTGCGGCACAAACCCGACCCTGGGCCAGCCTTTCAATTGCGCGACCGCCTGCCCGAACAGGCAGACGCTGCCCTGTTTGGGAGTAAGCTCGCCTAAGATGAGGCGCAGCAGCGTGCTCTTGCCCGACCCGTTGGAACCGATAATAGAGACAAAGTCCCCTTTGTTGACGGTAAAGTCCGCATGGTCAATAATCCGCTCCCCGGTATAGCCAAAGCAAACATCCCGTACTTCAATGATGGAGGCCATGCCTCCTCCTTCTGCCCCGCGCGATAGCCGGGCCTTTCATTATAGCAGCGCCGCTTTGAGCGCCTCCAGGTTTTTGTACATCACGCTCAGGTAATCGTCCCCGGCCCCACGCTCGCTGTCTGTGAGCCCTTCAACGGGGCTTAGTACCGCCGTATTCGCGCCGGTTTCCTCGGCAATGGCGTTGGCAACGTCGGGACTTAGCATCTCTTCAAAGAAAATAGTCGTCACATTCTTTTCACGGGCAAGCTCAATGATTTCCGCCATGCGCTTAGGATCCGGCTCCGAGTCGGGGCTGAGCCCTTCAATGCCGATCTGGGTGAGCCCGTAAGCCGCGCACAAATACCCGTAAGCTTCATGCGCAACGATGATCTCCTGATGGGAAACGCCTGAAAGCGTGTCGCGGAACGCCTTGTCCAACGCATCGAATTCCGCCGCCCATTTCTCGTAGTTCGCCTCATAATAGGAAGTGTTTGCGGCATCCGCCTTGATAAACGCGTCCTTAATGGCCGCAAGCTCCAGCTTTGCATTGTTCGGATCCAGCCACACATGCGGGTCAAAGTCGTGCTCTTCTTCGCCCGCTTCTTCCTCCGCGTGCGCCTCCTCGCCTTCGTCCTCATGTCCGTGGCCCTCTCGCAGCGCAATGCCCTTGGAGGCCTCCACTACAACAAGCGCGTCGTTGTTTAAGGACGCAAGGATATCCTCCGCCCAATGTTCCATTCCAGCTCCATTATAAACAAACACGTCCGCATGCTCAAGTCCGGCAATATCGGAGGCCGCGGGTTCCCAATCGTGAGGTTCCGTTCCATCCGGCACCATCACAAAAATATCCGCCTTTTCCCCGCCGATTTTCTTTGCAAAATCATACATGGTATAAAAGCTTGCATAAACGGAGAGCTTGTTATCCTCCGCCCGGCTCTGCACATCGGGCGCTCCGCAGGCGGTAAACAGCGCGGCGGCAAGGAGCAGCGCAATCAGTTGCAGCATTTTTTTCATCATGATCTCCTGTGGATATATTTGCGAACAATTCGCATTCGCATTATATATCTTTCGCAAGCTGAAGTCAAGTATGCCGTGTTCTCGGCGGTTTTAGGCACTTCTATACAAAGCTTACAAAAAAACAGCCGCCGGGCGCTAAACGAAACCTGAAATTTACCGATATAACTATAACAGTGGAATTACAGGCAGTTGCATGTTGAGAGGTAGAATATGGGCATTGCCACGATTATAGGAATCGTATTCGCGTTCGGCGCGCTACTTATGGGCTTCATTCTGGAACATGGCGATATCATGTCCCTGTTTATTCTGAGTCCTGGCGTTATCGTCATCGGCGGTACGATCGGCGTGCTGTTTATCGCGTTTTCCATACAGGATATTATAAAAATGCCCGCCTTGATTGGCCGCGCAATGAGCAACCCGAAGGTGGACTTGCAGGGCACGATGGATACCATCATTGATATTGCGGTGCAGGTCAAAAAATCCGGTATGCTTATTTTGGACCAAATGGTACGCGACCCCGCGTTTATCAAGCAAAACGATCCGTTGCTCGTAAAAGGGCTTACACTTTTGATGGACAAACTCGATAAGGAAGAATTGCGCGAAATCCTCGAAAACGACCTGCGTGTCGAAGAGCAGATCAAAAAAAGAGAGATCTCCATATTTGAGGCGGCGGGCGGCTACTCCCCGACGCTGGGCATTATCGGTACGGTTCTGGGGCTGATTCAGGTATTGTCCAACATGGGGACGCCCGACGAGCTCGCAAAATCCATCGCGGTTGCATTCGTTGCGACTTTGTACGGCGTGGTATTTGCAAATCTTGTTTACCTGCCCATCGGAAGCAAGCTGACCATCCGGATGAAAATGGAACGCGTTACAAAGGAAATGGTGATCGATGGCGTCATGGCAATCAACGATTTTGAAAGCCCGATTGCTATCCGCGAACGCCTGAACTCCTACCTCAAGTTCAACGGCAAGAAAGCCCCGGCGGCAAGAGGGGCGGGTGGAGCCGATGAGTAAGCGGGACGCCCACGAAGAGGAAAATCATGAGGGCGGCGGTGAACGGTGGCTCATTACCTACTCGGATTTGATCACGCTCCTGTTGGCGCTTTTCATCATGATGTACGCAATGAGCTCCGTGGATGCGGACAAATACGCGGCGCTTTCCGAACAGCTTGGGCAAACGCTCAATCCCAGCGCCCAGATGGGGAATGGAAACGGAAACGGGAACGGCAATGGAAATGGGAACGGGACTGGCACCGGCGGCTTTTTGGAGGGCACTATTATCGGCATTTCCGGCCAAACGGACCAGGCGCTCGCGTCGGTCGGCCTGAATACCAAGACCATCAGCGTCAATGATCTTCAGAAAGAGCTCAACAACCTGATTACCACAAGCGGCCTCAACGCTTACGCAAGCGTACACAAGGAAGACCGCGGCATCACATTGAGCCTGGTGGAGGGCATGCTCTTCCAATCCGGCTCCGCGGACATCAACCCCAGCGCAAATGAAGTGCTCAGCCAGTTGATCGTCATCATCCGCTCAGTGGACAATTACATCCGCGTGGAAGGTTCTACGGACAACATCCCCATCCGCACGGCAAAATTCCCCTCCAACTGGGAGCTTGCTTCCCAGCGCGCCATCAATGTGGCAAAAATGCTTGTGGAGGAGGGCGTTGATCCCACCCGTATTTCGGTGGTCAGCTACGGCGAATATCGCCCGGTAGCCCCCAATGATACGGAGGAACACCGGAAACTCAACCGCCGCGTGGATATCGTATTCCTCAACCAGGCGCTTGACAAATACGAGGTCGGCAACGAGGACAGCACGGAGACAAGCGATTAGTTCTTTGATGCACAGAACCAGAGCGGCCCGCACGGAAACATGCGGGCCGCTTTTTGTTCGCTGGAAAACGCCTTGGACTTCGCCAAAGAACTGGCTGCCGCCTGTGCCGGGATAAGGCAGGAGAGGATTGCGTCCGCCAATCAAGATTTCTGTCTCCATCAAGTTTTCTTCCCTTCCCGCATAGTATTGCATAACCGCTATTGGTGAAAGGACTCAACGCAATGGAACAACGCTACAACGCTACACAAACCGTCAACCGGCTGAACGCGGCGTTTGAAGCGGACGGCTTCAAAATCATGAAGGCGTTCACCTTTGGAGGGCGGGTCGGCGTCATGGCCGCGCACCGCCACATGCTCAGCTATGATACAGGCCGCGGCAAGCGCTGCTTCTATGTGGAAGGTACGCCGTATGAGCGCGGATACCTGTTGGGCCTGCTGGCAGAGCGCGAGGTGGCGGAAATGACCGTGCGCTTTACAGACAATGTGGTGTTTGATTTTCTGGATGCGGAGCTTTTAAACCGCTTCCCTCTCGTCCAGAAACTGCTCGTGGAGCTTCTGTATGAAATGTCCGGACATACGTTTGAGCTGCTGCCCGGGCATATCCACGCGGAACTCTCAGGCATGCTTGATGGCTGCAAGAAAGCAAACCCACGGACAAAGGTGACAAAGAAGCGCCTCGTTGTCATGAACGTGGCATTTGACGTATTGTGCGCCATCGCCTATTCCGGGGACTTCTTCAAAAAGCGCGCGCCTCATATCAAGCCGGAGTCCTTGCGGCTTAGCATGATGTGCAACGCGTTCTCCGCATTCGGCGCCGCGGCGGACGGCGCGCACTACTTTGGACGGGATTTCATGTTTGCTTCGGGTGGCGTGTTCCAGAACAACCTCTGCCATGTGATCCATGTGCCTGCAGAGCAGCCGGGTGCCACATTGCTGCCCTATCTGAGCGTAACGGCCCCCGGCATGGCCGGCAGCATCAGCGGCATGAACTCAAACGGCGTGGCAGTGGGCGTCAACATGTCCCCCGGCGCAAACTCCGATCCGGCAAACGTCGGCCTAAATTCCCTGCTGCTCGCGCGGGACGCCATACTCTACGGCCCCGATATCCGTACAGCGGCGGACGTCATCGTCAGCGCCCAGCGGGGCGTTGCCTGGAACTACATTCTCTCTGACGGCACGCTGGACCTTGCATGTACGGTGGAAGCGGGCATGTCCGCAAGCACACTGGACTTTTTAAGCTATCCTGCACCTTCCCTGCGCCCCTTCCTGCCGGATGAACGGTTCCTGGCCGCCCACCCCGGCGCGCCGCTCAAAAACGGTGCAATGATCCGCTGGAGCGATATGCCTTATCCCAAGGAGTATCTCGCCTACAACCCAAACCTTTGGAAGCATTACAAGCAAACCGAGGACGCCTCCATCGTGCTCTACCCGGACGCACTCACGGCGGATGGGTTCATCAACCGCACGCCGCAACAGAAGAATTGCCCTTCCAGCTTCTACTTTGCCCCCGAACGCGTCAATGGGGATATCCATATCACCGGCAACAGCTTCATCCTGCCGCGCATGCGCTTTTGCACCATGGACCCGTGGACGGCTATGGTGGTGCGGGGAAACGTCAATGACATCCAGTGGCGGTATGATGCGCTCAACCACGAACTCCGCGCAGCACTTGCCCAAAAAGGCGGCCTTAACGCGGCACAAGCGCGGCGCATCGCGGACTTCCTTGCACCATACGGCAATTATCCAGCTTATTATGAAAAGAACCCCCGGAGTGAGGATGGGAAGCAACGCCGCATCGAGGGCTGCGTCTCCTTCTTTGACCTCAAGGCAAAGACGGCGGAAAGCCACTTTGGGTATTATGAGGACGGATGGATCAAGACAACGCTAGAAAACTATCTGCCGCAGTAACTGCACATATAAAAACAACGGGAACCCGTTTTCCACAGGTTCCCGTCTACTTTTTGCGCCGGTCAGGGCGCCTAAATTTAAAATATTCCTTAAGCGGGGTTGGGGGAACCGACGGGACATACCGCCGCGCAAGCGCCGCAATCGGTGCACAGATCAGCGGCGATCACGTACCTGTCATCGCCCTGGGAAATTGCGCTTACGGGGCATTCGCTCTCACATGCGCCGCAGCTGATGCATTCGTCGTTAATTACATATGCCATTGGTTGTTACCTCCATCTATCTTTTGTATTATTGTAACATGCATACTCCAAATTGCAATGTACAAAATGTGAACCGAAGCCGCCATTTGTTGCGTTAGCTGACCCTTACCGGCCTTATCATCACATGCCGTTTGGGCCAGCCATTTCGCAGAAACGCCTTGAATCCGGCATTTTCCCATCAACTCTTCATAAAAACAAGGGAGCAGATGTGCCGGCATCCGCTCCCTTGTTTTACAGATATTTACGAACCGTTCCTGCATTTGCAAGAAACAGGCGTTATCCTTCCGTAGGCGGTGGCGGCGTCCCCGCGCCTGCAGGCTTCCTGCGGCGGCTGCGGTGGTTGCGGTGGTTGCGCGGTTTTGGCGCCTGTCCTTCGGGCGCGCCTTCCGCCTGCTGCGGATTGGGCTGCTGCGGATCGGTCTGCTGGGGACGGGGCGCCTTTTGCGGGCGGGGCTGTCCATTCTGCACGCGGGTTTTTTCGCCGTCACGGCGGGGTTGGCCTCCCTGCGGCGGACGCTGCCCATCCCGTCGGGGCTGGCCGCTCCTCTCCTGCCTGGGGCCGTCCTGCTTTTGCGCCTCCTGTTTGGGGCGCTCCTGCCTCGGCTGGTCTTCCCGGCGAGGCCTATTCTGGCGGGGCTGCTGCTGGGGCCGCTGGCCCTGCTCCTGCCTGCGCGGCGCTTGCTGCTGGACAGGCTCCTTTGCTGGTTCCACTTCCTGCGGCGCGGGGCGCACTTCCGCCACATGCCCGGTGACAAAGCGGAATTCCTCTTCTTTGGGTGCTGCTTCCGTTTCCCTTGCCTTGGCGCTTGCCGCAAGCTCTTTTCGCATGGCCTCTTCTTCTTCGGGCGTGCCGGGCTTGCGCACGATGGAGAAGTGATATTCCCTCAGTTCCGGGGTGCCGTCAGGCATCGTGATGCGGACCTTTGTTTTCTCCGTAATAACGTTGTTGTCGATGACAATGCCGCGTCCATCGGGGGTAATAACATCCTTTCCAACGCGCGGCATGAGCTTGCGCATGCTTTCATACGAATCCTGCTCGTATTTGAGGCAGCACATCAGCCGCCCGCAAAGACCCGATATCTTTGTGGGGCTCAGGCTGAGCTTCTGCTCCTTTGCCATTTTGATGGAAACCGGCTGAAAATCCGCAAGGAAGGTCTTGCAGCACACAGGGAGGCCGCAAGAACCCAAGCCGCCAAGCATCTTCGCCTCGTCACGGACGCCGATCTGCCTTAATTCAATTCTCGTCTTGAACACAAACGCGAGATCCTTGACGAGCTCGCGGAAATCCACGCGGCCCTCGGAGGTAAAGAAGAAGGTAATTTTGCTGCCGTTAAAGGTGTATTCCACGTCTACCAGCTTCATATCCAGCGTATGCTGCGTGATCTTTTCCTGGCAGATGGAGAAGGCTTCCTGCTCAAGCTGCAGATTCCGTTCATGGATTTCCCGGTCCTCCGGGGTAGCGACGCGCATGACCTCCTTTAACGGAGCCACAATCTGCTCTTCCAGAACATCGCGCGGGGAAAGCACCACATCGCCATATTCCACGCCGCGCGAGGTCTCCACCACAACGCCGTCGCCTTCGTTGATTTCCAATGTTCCCGGATCAAAATAATACATGCGTCCGGCCTTTCGGAAGCGGACGCCGACCACCCGTTTTGTCATATGTTATCCAAGCCCTTTCCATGGTCAACGCACTCTAATATGCGATTGCTTAACAGCGCCAAGCCCGGTGACAAGCGCGTCCAACGTTAGGGACGGATGCGCCGCAATGGCCCGGATTTGCGCTGATACGATCAGTTCAATCATATCCTGAATTTGGCGAATTGTAAAGCGCTGCGCCGTTTTGCCGAGCGTTTGCGCCTCATCCGTAAATACCAGCGGGGCAAGCCCCAGTCTAACGCGCAGCATGTCGTGACACAACGCTTCAAATATGCGCAGGCAATACCGCAGCGTCTGGCGTTTTTCCTCCGTGGGAGTGCGTTTCTCCTCCGAGGGGACGATCACCTGATTGAGCAGCTCCGAAGCATCGCCATAAGGCGGCAGCGCCGCGGTGCACGCCCCATAAAACAGCCGTACCGCCTGCGGCACAAACGCGATGTGCGCATCCAGCGAAAGCTCCTGTGCAAGCGCGGGCGCAAAGCCGGAAAGCCTTGCCGCAAGCAGCGCCGCTTTTTGTTGTACGCCGGACTGTGTGAGGACGGCTATGAGCTGCTCCTCCGGCTCTGCGCCAAGGCGCACCGCCACACAACGCGAGCGGATGGTGGGAAGCAAGCCCGCCTCCAACCCGGTCAGCAGCAACAGCGTGTTTGCGGGCGGCTCTTCGAGCGTCTTTAACAGTGCATTCTGCGTCGCCTCCGACAGATTGTGCGCATCGAAAAACACCACGGCACGCCTGCCGGAAACAGATCGCGCCCCAAGCTCAGCCTGCAGGGCACGCAGTGTATCGATCGGCACGGCTTTGGGCCCAAGCCTGTTATAATCCGGGCAGCTTAAAAGCGCCTGTTCCGTGGGGAGTCCCAGATGCGCGGCGGCGGCTTTTTCCGCAAGCGCAGCATACGCGCTGCCCTCCGGCCCGGTCAGCAGGATGGCATGCGGTATGCTACCATTGGTTACGGCGTCAAGCAGCCGTTTTTCCGTCAGCGCATTGGACATAGTATCCTCTTCTATTCCGCAAGGAGCAGTTCTCGAAGCGCCTCTACCGTCTCAGGCAGGTGAAGCGGCGCATAGGAGGAAAGCTCCTCATGCGAGCCAAAGCCGTACAGCACACCGATGGCGGGCATGCCGACGGACGCTGCGCCGATCATATCATACATGCGGTCGCCAACCATGACGCACTTTGCCGCTTCAAACCCGGTGCGCTTCAAAAGTGCCTCCAGGATGTCTTCCTTTTCTAAAATCCCTTTTTCGGGATCGGCGCCGCTGATGTAATCGAGGTCTTCATAGATGCCCAGCATCTTCGCCTGTTCCTCACACGTGGACTGCACCTTGCAGGTTGCAACGCCCGTGGGGATGCCCGCGGCTTTGAGTGCTTTTAGCATTTCCTTGATACCCGGATACAGGCAAAGCAGGGGGACGGCCTTCTTACCAAATATCCTGCGGTAGACCCCAACGGCGCGCTCAAGCTCTTCGCCTTCAAAGCCGAACAGTTCCGGAAAGAACTTGTGGATGGGCGGGCCCACACACGCGCGCAGCTGCGCTTCAGGCATGGGCGCGTGGCCCATTTCCTCAAGCATCAATTCCAGTGTTAAAACAATCCCGGGGCCGCTGTCCACCAGCGTGCCGTCAAAATCAAATATGACCGCCTGATATTTTCCCATTATTGCAATCTCCCAAACTCTATTTGACGCGCGGCGTTACCACACGACGATTACCATTTCTTCCCGCAGGCCAAAAAGTTCCGCCCCCAGCGCGCGCTGCCCGGATAGAAACGCGACCGCTTCTTTCGTAATGCGCTCCCCGGGCGTCCACAGCGGGATACCGGGTGGATAAATGCCGACCGAATCGCCAGCAATCCGTCCTGCGCAGTCCGCAAACGGAACGCTCTCCTTTTTTCCAAGAACCGCTTCACGCACAGGCGCCGCCCCCTCAAGCGCCGGATACGCTTCGGGCATCTCCGGCGGTAGCGCTGTTCCATATGGAAGCGCACATAACCCGTCCAAGAGCATTTCATACCATAGGGGATCGTCCGCAGGGGTGCAGATGCATACCACCCGGCGCATATCGGAACACTCCACATAAATATCGCGCTGCTCAAGCGCCTGCTGCGCCGCAAAACCCGTGATGCCGCGCCCGCTCACGTCGATCGTCACGCGCGTCGGGTCCACGGCGGCAATCCCTGCCGTGCCCACAACCATCTGCGGCACTGTAGAAAGGCCCAGCACCTTCTCAATGCCCGCCGCAAGTGTGCGGCATGCATTGACCTGCTGTGTCCAGCACCGCGCGTGGGAGGCCGTATAGAGCGCCCAATCGAGCGAAGCAAGCATCAGGTAAGAAGGCGAGCTTGTTTGCACCAGCGAGAGCGCCTGCTGCACCGTCTGCTTCGGCATGGAAGCCGCAATATGCAATAGCGCCGCCTGGCCGAGCGCGTTCATGGTCTTATGCGCGCTGTTGACCCATGCGTCCGCATATCCCGCGGGAGAGGGCGGCAGCGCCGGAGAAAACGGAAAATGCGCGCCGTGCGCCGCGTCCACAAACAGCAGCGCGCCATGCGCGTGCGCAACGCGCGCAAGCGCTTCCATATCCGCGCACAGCCCGTAATAATTGGGCGAGGTCACAAACACCGCATCCGCAGGTTCTTCCGTAAGCGCCGCATCAAGCGCCTGCGCCGTCACGCAGCCCCAAATCCCTTGGGTACTTTGGTATGCCGGCTGCAAAAACCTGCAATCATGCCCCGCAAGCGCAATGCCGGATATTGCGGAGCGGTGGCAATCCCTGCCCAAGAGCACCCGCGTGCCCTGCGGCAGCGCGAGCATCAGCGCAAGAATTCCCGCAGTTGCGCCATTGACCAGAAAAAACGTATGGACTGCGCCATATTGCACGGCATACCGCGCCTGCGCCTCCGCAATCGTCCCCGTAGGGTTGTGAAGGTTGTCCGAAAAGGAAAGCTCCGTGATGTCCCACGCCGCAAGCTCCGGGCATACAAACCCCGCCATGCCCCTGCCCTTATGGCCGGGCATATGGAAGCGGGCCACCTGCCTTTGCGCATACGCGCCAAGCGCTTCAGGCAAACGCGAAGGCTGTTGCATGCTTGCTTCCTTTCCCATACCGGCCAATTTGCAGAAAATGTGCTGTTTTTGTAGCCTTACTGCTGCTTTTTATGATATAACAAGGCTTATTCAGCGTCAACCAAACAGAAAATTCATTTGCAAGCGCAATCGCGAGGATTTTAGAGTTTTTTTTCACATGATAGAGATAATTTGAATATTTGATAAAGAGCAGCTGTTGCCATAAACGCCGCGCTGCGGTAATATGGTTTACGCACCGTTCCTCAGTAGCTCAGCGGTAGAGCATCCGGCTGTTAACCGGAGTGTCGCAGGTTCAATCCCTGCCTGGGGAGCCAAAAAAGCCCGCAAACACTAGGTTTGCGGGCTTTTGCTTTAGTAACCCTTATATACCATTCGTCATTCTGGCAACCGTTCGGCAACCAGTTCTTTTTCCCGAATATTGCGCGTACCTTTGTCTGCGTCCCCTCCTTCTTCCCTCTAGTAATGAGATGACAAGGAGACGTAGACGCAAAAGGGCAATGAACGAACAGCGCAAGAACCTCTGCGGGGGTGCCGCTGCCGTAATGGTGGCGGGGCTTTTCTTTATTTAAAGACCGGCCTCTATGGGTGAATGTTCGCCGGTTTTATATCTACCGTTCCTAAAAAGCTCGAAAATCAATCTCCAAGAAACGCGAGACTTGCTTCTTCCACCCTTCGGCGACAAAGCTTTGATAAACAGGGGGATTATTACAAGCTTCGTAGTCTTCATGGCTGTTAAATACCATAGAAAATCCAAAATTATAATCATTTTTGCTGCTGACGTGACGAGCACCTGAAATTCTTTATTTACCGGCCTTTAATCCGCGGAATATGCAATAATGCTTTATATGAAAACTACATCCAGCTGAAACAATCTGCGCCATATCGTAATCTGTATTCCGCCTTGATGCAGGCAGCAGCAACACGCCCCTGTCCATGCTGCACGGACAGGGGCGCTGTATAAAATAAAAGATTTACTTAAGAATGTCGCGGGTATTGGAAAGTTCCAGTTCGTTCTTTACATAACTCCTGGCCGCGTCATAGAGTGCATCCTGTGCCTTTATAATGCTGCCCGCGCTTTCAAACGCTATCTGGTAGGCACGGCGCAGGTCCGAACCGACATTAATTTTTGCGATACCGTTTCGAATGCCTTCAAGAATGTATGCTTTTTTGATGCCAGAGCCGCCATGCAGCACCAATGGGATATTGCAGGCGCGCTGAAGCGTTCCGATGTGCGCCACATCCAGCTTTGCCTCCGGCTTCTTTGCAAAGCGGTTGCTTTCCGCAATGGCGCCATGGAAATTGCCGACCGCAACGGAAACCCAATCGCACCCGCTTTCCGCAACAAAACGAGTGAGCTCTTCTTGCTTTGTAAAGCCCATCTTCTTTGAAAAAATTTCTTCGTAGGGCGGCATCTCACCGCCTTCATGCCCCATGACGGCGCCAAGCTCCGCTTCGCAGGGGACATGATGTGCATGGGCAAGCGCCGCGGCTTGTGCAGTTGCTTCCAAATTCTCCAGCAGCGGCAGCCTCGAACCATCCACCATGACGGACTGATACCCGGCGCTGACTGCGCGGCGGATGATGGAGGTAAAGTCCACGCGCAGCATATCCTCGTCAATCACGGGCACATGGTCAAGATGCAGCATTACGTGATCTGTATTTGCATACTTTGCATACTGCTCTGCCACAGCCTCCAAACTGACAGCGTCCATCTTTTCCCACTCCAAGCGCGCAACCTGGATCATGGCGACGGAGTTTTCATCCACAACCGCGCGTATAATGGGCTCCACCATATTCAGGTTGGGCACATTGAACGCGGGAACGGCAACATGATGCGCCAACGCCTTTGCTACGATGCTTTTCGGTTCCATACAATCCCCTTCTTTCATGCAAAAATCTGTTTGACCGCGGGATAAATCCGCTTGTATGTTTCATATTTGTCCAGATACCGCTTGCGGCGCTCCGGGTTCGGTTCAAAAGTATCACCCTTTTTCACGATGGCGGCAACTGCCTCTTCAACGGACCCATAGATCCCTGCCGCAACACCCGCAAGCATGGCGACGCCCATGGTCCCCGCCTGATCGCTCGCAATGGTATGAATGGGCCGCCCCATCATATCCGCCTTCATCTGCAGGAATGGGCGCGAGCTTGCAAGACCGCCTGTCGCCACAAGCTCCCGGATGGAAACGCCCGCATGCTCCAGATGTTCCACGTTGACCATACTTTCAAACGTGATGCCCTCCAAGAGCGCCCGCACGATATCGGGCTTGGTGGTTTCCAGTGTCATGCCCACAAGCGCGCCCTTGCTGCCATAATCCATATACGGCGTCGCTGCACCCGCAAAATAGGGCAGCATGAACAGATCATTTGCTTCCGGGCTCATCTCTTCGATGAGCAACTCGTAGACATTGCGGTTGACTTCCTGCGCCCGAACGCATTCTTCAGAAGCCAACGTATCCCGGTACCATTTGAAGAGCCTGCCTGCGGTAAACGTAAACGCGTAAGTAATGTATTTGCCCGGCAGCACATGCGGCACGCAGGCAAATGACCCTTGCGCCATCTGCGCGTTGAGCCGTGGTTCGTCGAACGTGGGGTTGATGGACTCCACAGAGCCCAGACCATCCGTTGCAAGGCCGGAATAAATCGCGCCCGCACCCAAGGAAGCACAGGGCTGATCGTGCCCGCCGCTGACAAGCAAAGTCCCCTCCGGCAGGCCTGTCAGCTTCGCAGCCTCGCGAGAGAGCTCGCCCACGATTGTGCCGGAAGGCACCGCCTCCGGGCACAACGCGGGATCAATCCCCGCTATGCCCAATATTTGATTGGACCACTGCTTGTTCACCACATCAAACGCCATGGTACGCGCCGCAAGAGAATAGCTTGTGTGCGGCTTTGCCCCGAGCTTTGCTAACGCAAACCCGTCAAAGGGCAGGAACGCGCGGGCTTTGCGAAACGCTTCCCGCTTGTGGCGTTTTAACCACATCAATTTGGGCAAGGAGTACATCTTGCTTGGCTCAACGCCCGCAATCCCCATGTATGCTTCCTTGCGCATGCCCGAGAGCAGCGCCTCGATTTCCGCATCCCCGCGTGGGTCGGTATACAAAATGCCGTTGCTGAGTACTTGGAGCGCGTCGTCTACCAACGTCACCGCCTCCCCAAATGAGGATACGCTCAGTGCAACGATCGGCTCGCCCTTGTGCTTGGCCGTGCACGAGGAAATGACCTCCACCGTGCAGCGCCATACTTCATTTGAGTCAACCTCCTGCCACTTTGCATCCTCCGCCCTGTTCTTCGCATATTCCCGGTATGCCTGCGCCAAAATGGTCCCGGATTCCCCGACGACCGTCGCCTTGGATCCAGTTGATCCAATATCAACGCCAATTACAGCCATATTCATTCACCTCTTTTAAGAAAAGGCGGCTTACCGGCAGCTTTCTGTGCCGGTAAGCCGCATGCCAATTGTGGGTTTCCTAAGAACGGGCTATGCCTTTTTTCTGGTGCGCAGGAAGCGGTCAAAGCCGACTGCCAGCACAAGGGTGCCGCCCTGCACAACCCACTGCACATACTCCTGTACGTTCAATTGGATCATACCGTTGCTCAACACGCCCATCAGCAGCACGCCGATGACGACAAAACCCAGCTTGCCTTCGCCGCCCGCAATGCTCACGCCGCCCAATACGGCGGAAGTGATGGCATCCATTTCATACTTCTCACCGGCCTTTGGCTGGCCGCTGTTGACACGGGCAAGTAGCACGATGCCCGCAAGCGCCGCAAGCATCCCGCAGATGGCATAGACCATGTACTTGATGTTCTTGACGTTGACGCCGGAAAGGCGGGACGCCTCCTCATTGCCGCCAACGCCATAAATGTAGCGGCCATAGCGTGTCTTTTCCAAGAAAATGATGCCCACGATGAACACCAGCGCCATGATGACCACCGGGATGGGGATAGGCCCAAGGTAGCCTTTGCCGATAACGGTAATCGCCTGATCAAACCCGAACACCGGAAGACCGCCCGTGATAATGTACGCAACGCCGCGGATGGCCGTCTGCATAGCGAGCGTTGTAATGAGCGGCGGAATGTTGAACATGTTGATAAAGAAGCCGTTGATAAGGCCGACCAGCACGCCCACCGCAAGGGTAATGAGCACAGCCAAGACCGGAGGAACGCTTGCCAGCA
>JAEYLA010000045.1 GCA_023461495.1 Bacillota bacterium
TCTCGAGCTCGTCGAAATGGAAATCCGCGAGCTGCTTTCTAGCTACGAGTTCCCCGGCGACGATATCCCCATCGTGAAGGGTTCCGCCCTGCGCGCGCTTGAAGACCTCACGGCCGGCAAGCCCGCCAAGGAAAGCGCAAACTGCCAGTGCATCTTCGAGCTGATGGATGCGGTCGACAGCTACATCCCCACCCCGGAGCGCGCTGCCGATAAGCCGTTCCTCATGCCTGTTGAAGACGTGTTCTCCATCACGGGCCGCGGCACCGTTGCAACGGGCCGTGTAGAGCGCGGTACCGTCAAGGTGCAGGAAACCGTTGAAATCGTCGGCTTAACCGACACCCGCTCCACCGTCGTCACCGGCGTTGAAATGTTCCGCAAGCTCCTCGATCAGGCGATCGCGGGCGAGAACATCGGCGTTCTGCTGCGCGGCGTACAGCGCACGGACATCGAGCGCGGCCAGGTGCTTGCAAAGCCCGGCTCCATCAAGCCCCACACCCACTTCCGTGGGGAGGTGTACGTGCTGACGAAGGAAGAAGGCGGCCGTCATACCCCGTTCTTCCCCGGCTACCGTCCCCAGTTTTACTTCCGCACGACGGACGTGACGGGCTCCATCGAGCTGCCCGAAGGCGTTGAAATGGTCATGCCTGGCGACAACATCCAGATGACCATCAAGCTCATCACGCCGATCGCGATCGAAGAGGGCTTACGCTTCGCGATCCGCGAAGGCGGCCGTACCGTTGGCGCGGGCGTTGTTGCAAGCGTTATCGAGTAATCCACACCTGATACAAACAAAGCCGCCGCTTGCATGCAAGCGGCGGCTTTTTCGGTAGCACGTTTGCAGGGGAATTGCTGAAAGGGCAACGCGCAGGCAGTTTTCATACGGAAAAGAAAAGAATGGAAAACGAAGCGTATTTCACGCTCTTTTTACTTCTTTAAAGCCATACTTTGTGGTATTATGGTCAAGTACATGCTGGGAAAAGAAAGAGGTGACGGCATGCCGGGAACACACCGGAAACAATTGACCGGCGCTACCATATGGCGGCGCGGCATATGGTTTTTTATGCGCACCATTTTATTGGTTGCGCTGTTGCTTGGGCTGGGATATGGCGTTTTTTTGACCACGATGCATGCATCCAACCTGTATATCCTCTGTATGGAGGGGCTGCAGCTGAGGGCTACGTGCATTCTGCAGGAAGGGGATCAATCGGTCCTCTCAGAATACTTTACCGCCCAGTTTTTGGAAAACGATCCGGCGCTTGCGGGCGATACGTATCGGCCGTATACAATTTCGGACTATGATTACCGCATTGAGATTGAAAACATCTCCGTCATGCCATGGTCGCAAACGGCAACGGTGACTGCGGTGGACCGTATGGAGAATATGACGGGCACGTGGGCGGAACAGAAGACGGAGCAAAGCGAAGAGGAACAGGCCGTGGTGTTGCCCAAGTGGGAGGAGGCGCGCTATTATGTGCGTTTCCGTAAACTGGAGGGCCGCTGGTATATTTATCAGATGCAGATGATCGAGGCCGCGCCTTCGGCGAAGCCCAAGCCCACGCCGGACATGAATATGACGCCGCTGCCGATGGCGACGCCGACGCCGACCCCAAAACCCACGCCGAAGCCGGAAGGAACTCCATGAACAAAAACGCCCCTTATAACGGCTTTCCCGTAGCGCTTGCGCCTATGGCGGGGGTGACGGATCTGCCGTTTCGTATCCTCTGCCGCGAGATGGGCTGCGACCTTACCTTTACGGAAATGGTGAGCGCAAAGGGCCTTCTCTATGGCAACGAAAATACTGCAAAGCTGCTTGAAACAACGCCGCTTGAGGAACCCTGCGGGTTTCAGATCTTCGGTTCGGAGCCTGCCGTTATGGCGGATATCGCGCGGCGGTTGGAGGAAGACTACGCAGGCAAGGTAGGAATCATCGATATCAATATGGGCTGCCCCGCCCATAAAATCGTCGGCAATGGGGAAGGCAGCGCGCTGATGCGCGACCTGCCGCTTGCTTCTAGCATTATAGAAGCGGTCGCCAAAGCCGTGAAGCTGCCTGTTACGGTAAAGTTCCGCAAAGGCTGGGATGAAGCAAGCGTCAATGCCGTCGCGTTCGCGCGCATGGCGGAGGAAAGCGGGGCATCCGGACTTTGCGTGCACGGCAGGACGCGCGCGCAAGGATACAGCGGCAGGGCGGACTGGGAGACAATACGCGCGGTAAAGGCTGCGGTAAAGGTGCCTGTGCTTGGCAACGGAGACATTTATACAGCAGGGGACATGCGCCGTATGCGCGAGGAAACAGGCTGCGACGGCGTGCTTGTCGCCCGCGGCGCAATGGGCAACCCGTGGATTTTCCGCGCATGCAAAGCGGCGCTGCGGGGAGAGGAAGAAATTCCGCCGACGCTCGAAGAGCGCGTACTGCTTGCAATACGGCATGCAGGGATGCAGGAGGCGTATCGCGGCACGCACGGCATTGTGGAAATGCGCAAGCATGTCGCGTGGTATTTGAACGGATTGCCGCATGCGGCAAAGCGCAGGGTGCAGATCAATACCGTGCAGACGCTTGCGGAACTGGAGGAACTGCTGCTTTCCTATATGAAAGCGCAGCGGGCGAACACGCAGGCGGAATAAAAAAGGATGGAACCAAACGTATGGGAGCCGCGTTTGTCTTGACAAGGGCACATGGCGCTTCTATAATGGTTAGGACTATCGGCATAGATGGCTTTATTGGCGTACACGCGGTTTTTGTGTGTAGGC
>JAEYLA010000046.1 GCA_023461495.1 Bacillota bacterium
CCTGTGCGGCCTTCCGACACAAACGTCATCACCGTAAGCAGCAGCACCAACAGCAGTGTGGAGAGCGTCAGGCTCCACTCCACAACGGCCTGCGTGTTCTCATGGTACCCCGAAATCTCCTCCTGCCTCATGTTCAGCTCCAGCACGGCCCGCATATCGTCCCCCAACGCAAGGATGATGGACAGCATGCACGCAAGCCCCGCCCCCCAAAGCAGGTATGAAACGATGCCCAGCACGCCGGGGAACCAGTTGAGATATCCGCCGGAAATGGCGACAAGAAGCAGCAGCGCACCCAGCACAAACAGGGAAGGCTTGTTGCCTTTGGGCAGCACCTCCTTCTTGAGCAGCCGTACCATGACGGCCGTCAGCCCCGCTACCAGTACCAGCCATACCACAAGCTCCCAGAAAAGCGAGAGCATGGTGCTACCCGGATCAATACGGATGGAGCAGATGTATGTGAGCAGCGCGAGGTTGAGGGAAACCACGGCACTCGCCGTCATGCGGTTGTAAATGCGGTAGGAGGATACGTCAAAGAGCCTGTCCGCATCCTTTGTAAACCGCGCCGCCTTTTGCGGCGTTTCCATGAGCTGGAAGGCAAACAGCGCCACGCCCGTGGCGGCGGCCATCGTCATCACCTGCGCATACGCCTCCTCCGCCATTCCAGGCGCGCAGAGTATGCCGACCGCCGCGCTGAACCCCGTGTGCGCGCCGAGCAGCAGTACAATGCGCAGCATGGGCCAAAGCCGCTGTGCGCGGGAGATGACCGCTGTTGCCCCCTGACGAAAGAGCAGTAGCGCGATGCAGAAAAGCAGTGTGACAAACTGTGCGTGCCTTGTCACCACCGGGTAAAGAAGCAGCAGCGCCGCGCTTAAGAGCGCCGAAAGCACGAACAGCGAGGCGCCCCGGGCATGAATGCCAGCGGGCAGCCGCGCAAGATTGGCCTTTTGAAACATCCGCAAAAACACTACAAGCACCTGACCGGCGAGATAAATGGCTGCACCCAGCACAGGGTTGCCGAGCAGCGCCTCGCTCAGGCAGCTTGCGATGTAAAGATGGAACGCGTCAACAAGCTTATAAAATGCAATTCCCCGGAGCGCCCCCGCGTGCGCTCCCTGCAAAGTATGGTCAGCCATCGTATTCCTTTGCCCGCTCCTCGCCGCGCAGCACGCGCAATACGCCTTCGGCGAGCGCGCGCAGCTCATCCTCGCCCGGATACACGCGCACAGGCGCAATCAGGCTCACGCGGTTTTTGATGGCCCCGGTAAAGCGGTTGCTGTAGGCTAGGCCGCCGGTCAGCACAATGGCGTCCACCCTTCCCTCCAATACCGCGACCATTGCGCCGATCTCCTTGGATACCTGGTAGGCCATGGATTCAAGCACCAGCACGGCGTAATCGTCGCCTTCCTTAATCAGGCGCTCGCACGCGCGCAGGTCGTTTGTGCCAAGGTATGCGCCCATGCCGCCGGCGCGCGTCACGCGGTCAATGAGTTCCTTTTCCGTATATGCGCCCGAAAAGCACATGCGGATGAGCGGTTCCGCGGGGATGCCGCCCGTGCGTTCGGGACTGAATGGGCCTTCACCCGAAAGGCCGTCGTTGACGTCGATCACGCGGCCATAGCGGTGCGCGCCCACCGTAATACCGCCGCCCATATGCGCGACGATCAGCCTGCAGTCCTCATACTGCCTGCCCATTTCCTTTGCGCAGCGGCGCGCCACCGCCTTTTGGTTGAGGGCGTGAAATACGCTGCGCCGCTCGATGCCGGGCATACCGGTCAGCTTCGCATACGGGTCCATTTCATCCACCACAACCGGATCCACGACATATGCGCGCTTTTGTACCCGGGCCGCAAGCTCCGCCGCCATGATGCCTCCCAAAGAAGAGGCGTGTGTGGCCGCCGAAGAATGCTCAAGATCGTTAAGCATGCGTTCATTCACCAGATATACGCCGCTGTCTATAGGCTCCACCAGCCCTCCGCGCCCGACAATCGCGTCGAACATGGCAATGTCATAGCCCTTTTCCTGAAGTGTCTGAAGGATGAACGTCAGGCGCATGTCCTTCTGTTCCACGATCGATTCAAACCTTTCAAGCTCGCCCTTGGTATGCCGCACAACATCCTCGTGCTTCATGTCTTCGTTTTCAAATATCCCGATCTTTGTGGAGGTGGACCCGGGATTGATGACAAGCAGACGGTAAACGTTCGGTTCGCTCATAGTTATCCCCTTTCAGATGGCCGCTGTGCGGTATTGTATCCGGCAGAAATCCGCCGTTCATTCTTTTTCCAGCGTGATGGCGCCCGTACGGGCGGACGCGACCTCGCCGCAGGCAGCAAGCGCCATAAGGAATTCGTCAAGCGTCCTTGGTTCCGCTCCAAGCTGCACAAGCAGCCGCCCTGCCTCCGCGCCAACCACCTGCGCGCCAAACCGTTCCACAACCGCGCGCATCTCGGGCGTATCCGCCGTCCGGGCAATCGTCAGCTCCCGGCAGACGCAGCGCGCCGCATCATATGCGGAAACATGCCGCACACAGGCAAGCCGTGAAAGCCTGCTGACGACGCTGGGCAACGTAGAATCAAAGCATTGCAGCGCAAGCGTGATCCTTGAAATGGAACGGTCCGCCGTCTCTTCCGCGGCAAGGCTCTTAATGTTCCAGCCTTCCCGGCGAATCTGGGCCGTGATCCTCGTCAATACGCCAAACTCGTTGTCTACGGTAAGGGTCAAAATATGCGCGTCTCTTGCCTGCATACGGTCTTCCTCCCCTGTTGATCGTACCTGTTTTCTCCATTATACAACATCGGGCGGATTACAAAGAATATAGAATTCTCCCGCGCACAAGACAAAACTTCACAATCGCGCAATTTGACATGGCTGCCGGAAAGATAGTACAATCAGCAAAGAACAGCCTCTAAAAGGCCGAAAAGATGAGGAAATAAGAACATGAAACGCATTGCTGTCATTGCCCTTTGCCTGCTGCTGCTTGTGGGCGCCTGGGGCTGCGCGAAAAAACCGGGAGATACCGTCATTGCCACCATCAACGGCAAGGACCTTTACCAGCGCGACTTTGAAGCGCCCTTTCTCACGTATTTGAATCAATACAGCCAGGCCGGTTACGACATGACGAACGCCGATAACCTCAAAGCCCTGCAGGACAGCGTATTCAATACTCTTGTCCGTTCCGAGGTGATCTATCAGCAGGCTGCCGCACAGAACCTCACACTCACCGAAGAGGAAAAAACCGCCATCGTCAAGGATGCATCCGCGCAGTATGACGCGCTGCTGTCCGCCTACGTGCAGCAGGCACAGCTCAACAACGAGAGCGATCCGGAGAAGGCCGGCAAGCAGAAGTTCATTGAGGAACTCAAAGTTCAGGGATATACCGAAAAAACGCTGCGGGAGCAGATCGAGCATGATATGCAAAAATCCTCCCTCACCGCAAAGCTGGAAGAGAGCGTCACCTCCAAGGTAACCTTCACCGAGGAAGAGGCAAAAACGCGCTATGAAACGGAGCTCAGCGAGCAGCGCGCCGCCTTTAGCGCAACCCCCGCTGCCTATGAAAGCGCGCAGAGCGCTTATGAATCCGGCAGCGGCGCGCCCCCGCTGTACGTGCCCGAAGGCTTTGTGCGTGTCAAGCACATCCTGGTGAACGATGAGGCCACTGCGAACGATCTCATCAAGCGCCTGGATGCGGGCGAGGATTTTGACGCGCTGATGGCGGAATTCGGGACCGATCCCGGCATGAAGGCAGAACCCAGCAAAACGCACGGCTACCTGATGGGGAAGGACACCAGCTTTGTGCAGGAGTTTAAAGAGGCCGGCCTTGCGCTTGCAAACGTGGGCGAGCATACCGCCCCCGTCAAGAGCCAGTTCGGCTACCATATCATTAAGCTCGTCAGCCGCGTGGAAAGCGGAGACCAGCCCTTTGACGCCGTCAAGGCGGATTATATCTCCCGCTCGCTGCTTACCCTCAAGCAGGAAGCCTACAGCGCTGAAGTGGAACGCTGGACGCAGGAAGCGGATGTTACAAGCTACATCGGCCGCATCCGGAGCCTTGGCGCAGCCACCCCTGCCCCCTGACGGCATGCAGGCCGGTATCCAGATGGGCGTATACCGCCTGTATGACTTGAAGACGCAGCAAAGCTTTATCGGCTTCAGCCGCAACCTCGCGGGGATCAAAAAGCGAATGCGCTTTGAGTTGACACTTAACGCGAGCCCCTATGCTGCGCTCCAGCAGGCATTTTGCGCATGCGGCGGCCTCACTTTTGAGGTATTGGAAACCTATGCGCCGAATCTGCCGCAATCCGATGAAGAGCTGGACGCGCACCTGCTTGCGCTTGCAATCCGGCAGCAGGAAGCATATCACGCGCACCTGCTGCGATAACCGCGGACAGCTATTCCCCTTCGTCTGTGGCTACGCGCTGCGGTTTTTGCCCCGCACATCGGGCGGATGATACCGTATCCGCTGCGCTTCGATGGTACAATCACAACCTTTTGTAGACTTCAACATACTTCCCCCTGTGTGCGAATAAGTATTGTAAAAACGCGCAACGGGGGGAATTTTATGTTTCACAACAAACGCTATGCGCCGGCGGTACTCGCGTTGTGCTTGC
>JAEYLA010000047.1 GCA_023461495.1 Bacillota bacterium
AGGGCGTGAAAAAAGCGTTCTGCGTGGAAATGAGCGCGGGCCAGATGGTGGAGGATATCCGCCTTGCCGTCAATGGGGAAAAGCGGGTGGAGATGCTCCCGTACCTCGGCAGCCGCGTGCCCACCGCGGAGGACATCGTAAGTAAAATACTCGAGATGGAGGGCGTATAATATGGCAGCCGTATTTCAAAAAACGCCTGTTCTGACGGATGTGGAGATGCATTACTGTCCGGGCTGCGGGCACGGCATCGTGCACCGGCTGATCGCGGAAACGATCGAAGAATTGCACCTGCAGGAAAAAACGGTCGGCATCGCGCCCGTTGGCTGTGCGGTGTTCGCTTACAAATACTTTAATATTGATATGCAAGAGGCCGCACACGGCAGGGCGCCTGCGGTCGCCACCGGAGTCAAGCGCGTATTGGGACCGGATAGCTGCGTGTTTACCTACCAGGGGGACGGCGACCTTGCGTCCATCGGCGCTGCGGAAATCGTGCACGCCGCGCACCGCGGGGAAAAGATCACCACCATATTCATCAACAACGCCATCTACGGCATGACAGGCGGGCAGATGGCCCCCACGACGCTTTTGGGCCAGCGCACCACGACCTCGCCTTACGGGCGGGAGCAGTCGCACAGCGGCAGCCCGTTAAAAGTGTCCGAAATGCTTGCAACCATCGAAGGCGCAGCCTACATTGAGCGCGTGGCGCTCAATACCACGGCGAACATTTTGCGCGCAAAGAAGGCCATCCGCAAGGCGTTTGAAACCCAGATGGCGGGCAAGGGCTTCTCCATGGTGGAGGTATTGTCCACCTGTCCCACGAACTGGGGAAAATCGCCTGCGGAATCAATGGATTGGCTGGCGGAAGCCATGATACCCTACTTTCCCCTCGGGGTCATGAAGGAGGTATAGCCGATGCTGGAACAGAACCTTTTTGCGGGATTTGGCGGGCAGGGCGTGCTGCTGATGGGGCAGCTTCTTGCGTATGCCGGAATGCTGGAGGGAAAACAGGTCACCTGGCTTCCCGCCTATGGGCCGGAAATGCGCGGCGGCACCGCGAACTGCAGCGTGATTATTTCCGACGAAGCCATCGGGTCGCCCGTTGTCAGCCGCGCAACGACTGTAATTGCGCTCAACCGCCCGTCTCTGGATAAATTCGAGGAGAACGTGCAGCAGGGCGGCAAGCTCTTTATCAACAGCTCCATCATCGACAGGCCCACGAAAAGGGACGATGTGGAGATTTATTACGTGCCCTGCAATGAGATTGCGGAGCGCCTTGGCAACGCCCGTGTGGCGAACATGGTCATGCTTGGCGCATATATTGAAAAAACGGGCAGCGTAGATATGGAAAACGTCATGCAGGCGCTCAAGGAGAAGCTTGGAGCAAAGAAGGCGGATCTGCTTTCCCTCAACCGTGAAGCGCTCAAAGAAGGTGCCGAGGCAGTACGGTAGCGAACGAAATCGTATATTGAAAAATGAACGAAGCGGCAGGGAGACCCTGCCGCTTTTGTATGGCTGCTATTCGATTACCGGAACGAGGATGCCCTGCGGTTTTTGCCGCGCTGGCCGAAATGCCGCGTCTGGGAGGATGCGCGCGAGGAACTTGCGGCAGGCGCGCCGTAACGCGGCTGCTGCCCATAAGGCTGCACCTTCCTGACAAAGGCGGCGTCCGCAATATCGTCCTCAATTGCAGGGCCGGTGGGAACGATCACAGTCTTGAGGCTGCGCATCATCTGTTTTAACTGCTCACGTTCACGCGGGAAAATGAGCGTATAAGAGACACCCTGCAGTTCGGCTCTGCCGGTACGGCCGATGCGATGCACATACGATTCGCTGTCGAGCGGGATATCGTAGTTGATGACCGCGTCGATGTGGTGTACGTCGATGCCGCGGGAGGCAACGTCGGTCGCAACAAGCACGCGAAGTTCCCCGTTGCGGTATTTTGCCATGACCTTGTCGCGTTGGTTCTGCCGCATATCACCGTGCAGGGCGTCGGCAAGGAAGCCGTTCTTCTGCAGGGTGAGGGCAAGCCTGTCCGCCATGCGCTTGGTGTTGACAAAGATCAGTGAGAGCGCAAAATTCTCTTCCTGCAGGAGCTTCGTAAGAGCCCCTTCCTTTGCGCCGGTACGCACTTCCGTATAATACTGCTTGACGGAATCCACCGTAAGCGAGCTTTGTGCAATGGTCAGCTGCTCCGCATTGCGCTGGAACGTCTTTGCGATGTCGAGAACGCCCTTGGACATGGTGGCGGAAAACAGCGCCGTCTGCCGTTCCTGCGGTACGCTTTCGAGGATGCGCGTCAGGTCGGGGCGGAAGCCCATATCGAGCATCCTGTCCGCTTCGTCAAGGATGACGGTGCGTACGTCATGGAGCCGGATGGTTTTTCTTGCAATGTGGTCCAACAGCCTGCCGGGCGTAGCTACAATGATCTGCGGCCTGCGCCTGAGCGCCGCAAACTGCTTTTCGATGCGTTCGCCGCCGAAGATCGCCACAACACGAAGGCCGGGCTTGCTTTGCGTCAGGCTTTTTAAAACGGATGCGATCTGTACGGCAAGCTCACGCGTGGGGCAGAGCACGATGGTCTGCACGGTCGCCGCCGCGGGATCCATACGCTCCACCACGGGAATGCCAAAGGCGCAGGTTTTTCCGGTGCCGGTAGGCGCCTGCACGGTGATGTCGCCGCCCTTTAAGAGGGGAGCGATGGAGAGCTGCTGCACAGGCGTTGCGGTGGTAAAGCCCATGCGTCCAAGCGTTTCCAGCATGGCAACGGAAACGCCCAATTGTTGAAAGGTAACTTGTTGCGTCATGTGTTGTTTGTTTCTATCGCAATTGCCTGTGCCCGCAGAAGCTGCCGAAATTTGTTCGTCATCCTGTCGGCGCCCGCGAGCAAGCAGATCTTGCGCGCACAGCGGCACTATAAGCGTGGGATAGATGCCTCCTGAAATTTATTTGTCTTGTATCCGCATAAAAAAACACATGTCTACGTAAATCATCAAACGAACCATGACTTACAAAACATGTGAGACAATGTTGTTTTCGAATACATATGCAATCTTAACATATAACGATTGCTTCTGTCAAGCAGCGCGGCATAAAGCGTTCCATAAATATACAACAAAGCAAGGGTTGCCGAAAAACACAACCCTTGCCTGCGCTACAAAAACAGGAGTGAGCAAATACCGTTATACGTTGAGTGTCAGGGTCAGGAGCGCATCGTGTGCGGCAGCCTGCTCAAGTAGTTCGCGCGTGAGCTCCGTGCCGGGTTCAACGGCAAAGACGCCGTCATCGCTCGTTACGGCAGTCTTTACAAACTTACCAAGCAGGAAGCGGATGGAGTCTTCCTCAATTTCGCTGTAGGCGGGCGGCTCAGGGGCAAATTCAGCTTCGCCAAGGTTCAGGAACACGGTGTTTCCGGCGAGTGATACGATCTTGTCGCCAAGGAATTCCGTACCGTTGGAAAGGAAGAGCTTTTCAATCGCACCGGTCTTGGGGTGGAAGCCGAAGTCGCTGACCTCACCAATGATGTCGCCGCTGCTCGAAAGCGCGGTTGCGCCGAGGATGTAGAAGCCCTTTTCGGTGACTTCGAGAAGCTCCTTGGACTCATACAGCTTTTTCACGTTTTCGACCGTGGCGGTGATGGCATAGTCCGCGCCCATACCCAGCACATCCTTGAACGCGAGGCCGTAGAAGCCATAGCCGCGGCTATCCTTCAGCACCAGATAATCCACGTTTTTTTCAGCCGCGTTGATAACGATATCCTGTATGACGCCCTTATCGCGGCCTTCTTTTATACCCATGACCTTCAATCCAAGAATCTCGGTTGACTTTTTCATTCTGCTACCTCCTGATTATTCGCCTGCACTCAAGCATTGGTTCTCTATTTAATGATTTCATCGGTGCCCATAAGGATTGTACCGCGCATTGCGCGGAAATGATCGCGCGAAATCAAATCGCTCTGCTGTACCACACCGTCCTTTACATAATGGCGGTAGACGATCACTTCATATCCCTTGCGGCTGTGGACCTTTGTGCGCACTTTTCCCACGGGAAGCTTGTCCGTATAGATCACAACCGGGTCGGGCGAAGGGATTTCTTTGAGTATAACATTTTCTACTTCAATTTCCATCCCGTCCGGCAACTGTTGGCCATATATTTCTACCGTTGCGACAAGCTCTTCGAATGTTGCGGTAATATACATGGGAAACTCCGAACGGTTTTTGATCTTGAGATCCTTGTTGTCCCAGTTGAGCGTTGCGTCAAGGCCGATGGGAAGGTATTCCGACGGCCAGGTGTGGTGTACGCGCTCTATAATTTCCATATCCGCGTACAGCGCCGCGTTGTAAAGCGTCCCCGCAAGCTGACAGATACCGCCGCCGATAGAGTCCGCAAGCTGTCCGTCCACGATGGCCGCCGCGGCCTTAAAGCCCTTTTCTTCGGTCCGCTGGCCAACAAGATCATTGAGGGAAAGCGTCTCGCCCGGGGCGAGCATGAGGCCGTCCACTGCCTCGCACATCAGGCGGATGTTGGTGTTGCGGCTTTCATTGTTCGTGGCAACGGTCACGGAGCGGCCGATCAAAACCGTGTTGTGCGCAAGTACCTGCTGGGTAACGGCGGGTACGATGGTATTGACAAAGCCTCCGCTTACGGTCAGCGTACTGTAATCCTTTTTAATCAGCTTTTCCTTAACGGCTTCCGCCACTAGGGGCACGTTTGCAACATGGCCTGTCTGTTCCTTTTCATAGACAAACCGGCGCGCCATAACGTCATAGGTTGCATAGGCGTCTATCTCCGGAATATCCTGCTCCTTTAAAAAGGATGCAAGGGTGCGGGTGAGCGCCGCTTCATCCAGAACAAACTCCGTGTGCGCAGCAAAAGGGGTTTGCGTAGCGTCGAAGTCATCGGTGATACTGCCCGATCTGTTTCTGGAATAAGCGTCCTCGAGCAGCGCTTTGGCATTTGTGGAAACGCCAAGCTCAGCGGCACCAAACGTTCTGCTCGTCCCGTGGTAGGAAACGGGCAGCGAAATCTTTGCAAGTGCGGACGCTTCGCTTGTAAGAACCCTGCGTTCGCCTTCCTGTCTGCTTAATCCGCTGATGTCAATGCCGTTGATCTTTGTATTCTGCGCAAAGGCGGGCGCGTCCACCATCCTTGTAATACCGCCGAATGCGCCAAGGAACACAAGTGCTGCGGCAGTGGCAGCTGTAAATATAATGCCGACCGTTTGCAGGAAGGCATGTTTCTCGCTGGTTTTAACGCGTGCGCGCATCCGCATCCGTTCTTGTTTCCTTTTCTTTGAGTAGCTTCATAATGAGCAGAAGCTTTTTCTTCTCTTCCTCCGTAGGCGTATAGGTCATACGCAGCAAGTCAAAAATCAATGTCTGTGCGCTGCGGTACGCACGGGAAGCCACAAGCGCATTGAGTTCTGCCATACCTTGGGCAAATGCGGAATGCGGAGGGGCTTCTGCGGGTACGGGGAGGGGTTCTTCCTGGACGGGTTTCGGATCATTTTTAGGCGCAGATACCTCGGGCAAAGCGGCACTCTCCCCGATTCCAGGAGCTTCAACCGCTTCAGATACCCACGCTTCTTCTCTAGGTAAGCACGCTGCTTCTGGAACGTTCTCCGTTTCCGCAATAACGTCTTCCGCTTTAGCTGTTTCATGGAGGAGGTCTTCGTCCGAAGCCTCTCCTGTTTCTGCGGCAACTTCTTGCGTCGCGGGCGCTTCGTACAAAGCGGATTTCTCAAAATCGTCCTCCGCTACAGAGATATCCATTACCGCGGCAGCAGCTTCCGGTTCAACCGCTTCGTTCTCTTCCAGCACAATGTCTTCTACAGTTGCGGCGGATTCTGACATGGGCATCACGGCGGGTTCATCAACCGGCACAATATCAACGGCAGGCTGCAAATGCGCGTAAACGGCATCATCCTGTGCAAACGGCGCAGCATCCTCCACAGCGGGGGCGGATTGCGTTGCGGACGGTTTTAGCATGCCATCGATGGATGCGGGCTCGCTTTCCAAAACAGGAAGGAACGGCGCTTCTTCCAGAGAGGACCGCGGCGCTTCTTTGGAAACACAAAACGTTTCTTCGGCGGCCTCGATAGACGGTTCTTCGTCAAAGGAAGGAAGTGAAGTCTCTTCTATCCCGCTCTCGACGAGCAGCTTATCTTCAGAAGCAGGGGGCAAATCTTCTTCATATGGCGCAGATACATCATTTGCAGGCTGTACGGTTTCAGTGAAAGAGACATCCGAAGCAAGGTCTGCCGTGGAACCGGACACAAGGGCATCGCCCGTTTCGGCGATCCCTTCCGGAGCAGGAACCGCCGGCTCATCGGAACCGGACAAAGCGGCCTTATGCACCTTATACAGGGGGGCGTCTGCTTCCAAAGACGCGCGCGCTTCTTTTGTGACGGCGGTCTTCGGCGCTTGGGGGGCATGTGCCGCTATAGCATCTGCCGCAGGCGGTGTAATGGCGCTCACAGAGGTTTTCAGCGCCGGTGCCGCAGGTTCAGGTATGGGGTCCGCTGCAGGCGCTGTGACAGCGGCTTTCGCCGATTTGTCGCGCACAACACGGAACGAGAGGCTTTCAAATTCGCTGTCGTCATCAACGGGGACGGGATCTGCAGCAGGCTTAGCAAAGGAGGACTTTACCCGCAACGGTTCGGGGAAGGATTTTCTTTCTGCCGCTTTTTCATTTTCAAATGGAGAAACACTCTTTACGGAAGACTGCGGAAGCTTCGTATTTTCCCGGAAGAAGGAGGTAATGGCGTCTACAGCCATCTCTTTTTGTTCGTCCTGTTCGTGTTCCGGGGATTCTGCGGGCGTAAAGGCCGCAGAAGCGAGCGGAACACTTGCGGATACTTCCGTTTTCTTTCCGGCAACGCGGCGGAGGCCCTTTTGCTTTGCGGGTGCGGCGCTGTAGGCAATCACAGCCTCCCAATCGGAAACGCGCATGGGCTCCCGGGAGGCGGTGGCAAGCACGTCATTCTCCTCAGGCTGCTTGTCCTTGGCGGACAGGCGGCGCATACGAAGTACGATTCCCAGATATACAAGCACCAGAAGCAGCGCGATGGAACAAACAATATAGAGGATGCTTTGCCAATTTTGAAAGATATGGATCTGTGTATATAAAAAGATACTGATGCCAAGGCCGAGGAGTATCATTGCAATACTCCACAAACGCACACGCCCGCGATGCAGAAGAGAAACAATCCCGATCATCGCCAGGGCAATTACGACCAGTATGACAACCAACCAATCCAAAAGTGCCGATCTCCTTGTTGCTGTTGTTGCTTGACGCCGGTACTGCGGGCCGAACAAAAGCCCGGTATGCATCGGTTAATTTGGTACAAATCCCATAGAATGTTATATTAATATTATATGAACAAACGCTTTTTTTCAACAAAAATTGTTAAGAATATGTGCCAATATGACGAAACGTGCGGGAAAGCCAGGAATCCCGTTGTCTGAAACTTTCTGCATACGCTATACAGCCCCGCTGCATAAAGAAAAACGCCGCCGCTTTTGCAAGGCAAATGCAGGCGTTTTTTGATTGACAGCCCCGTGCCGGCCCGGTATAATAAACAAACAAACGCGATGAACGGGCGAGTAGCGCTGTGTACGGCAAAAGAGAGGGGCGGCCATAGGCTGAAAGCCGCTTCCGGCAAGGCAACAGCAGGAAAGACACCCGCGAGCAGCATCTCCGACTTTGGGACACGCTTTTGTCCGGATAAGGCGATGACGTAACGCCTGCGTTAAAGGCTTTAAGTGGGGCTTTTCAATAAGCCCAATCAGGGTGGCACCGCGGGTCTTCCGTCCCTTATTTTATTAGGGATGGGAGACCTTCTTCATAATTGAACGATGATACGGGAGGAAAAACGTATGGCGTTGCAGGCGCCCAAGGGCACAAAGGACGTAACCCCGCAGGACAGCTACAAATGGCACTTTGTGGAAGGGCTTGTGCGGGAAATCTGTGAGAAATACGGCTTAAGGGAAGCGCGTACGCCCGTCATTGAGCATACGGAGCTTTTCCTGCGCGGCGTTGGGGACACCACGGACATCGTGCAGAAAGAGATGTATACGTTCGAGGACAAGGGCGGCCGTTCCATTACGCTGAAACCGGAGGGTACTGCTGGCATCGTGCGTATGTTTGTGGAGCACAAGCTGTTTGCGGAAGCCCAGCCCACGAAAATGTATTACCTCTACTGCCCGGTGTTCCGCTATGAGAAACCCCAAGCGGGACGCCTCAGGGAGCATCACCAGTTTGGCGTTGAGCTGTTCGGCGCGCCAAAGGCAAGCGCGGATGCGGAATGCATCAGCGTTGCGCTGGAGCTGATTGAACGCGTCGGCATCAAGGATTTGAGCGTACACATCAACAGCATCGGCTGCCCGCAGTGCCGCCCGAACTATCATGCTGCGCTCAAAGCATACCTAAAGGAAAGCTATGACGCGCTCTGCGGGGACTGCAAGACGCGCTATGAAAAGAATCCCCTGCGCGTGCTTGATTGCAAGGTGCCCGGCTGCAGGGAGATCGCCGAAAAAGCGCCTGTCATCCTCGATTATTTGTGTGAAGACTGTGTGGCGCATATGACGGAGCTCAAAGGCTGCCTTGCGGAGATGGGCATCGCTTATGAGATCGATCCCCACATCGTGCGCGGGCTTGATTATTACACCCGCACCGTATTTGAGATCATTTCCACCCACATCGGCTCGCAGGGGACGGTGTGCGGCGGCGGCAGATACGATGGCCTGGTGGAAGAGATCGGCGGGCCTTCTATGCCCGGTGTTGGTTTTGGCATGGGGATGGAGCGCCTGCTGCTGGTGGCGGAAAACCAGGGCTTAAAAATACCTGAACCCGCGCCCTACGATATTTATATCGCGGGCATCGGGGAAGAAGCGCGCGTGAAGGGATTTTCACTCGCGTTCCAGCTGCGCAAGCTTGGCTTTAAGGTGGAGTGCGACCATGTGGGCCGCAGCATCAAGGCCCAGTTTAAGTATGCGGATAAACTCTCCGCCCGTTATGTGGCGGTGCTGGGTGAAAGCGAGCTTAGCGAAGGCAGAATTAAATTAAAGCAGATGGCAACTGGGGAGGAAACATACGTATCCCTCACGGCGGGGGCCGTTGCTGAAGCGCTCAAATCTTAAATTAAGTAGAAGAAGGACGGAAGAAAAGCAATGAGTGAATTGCTGGGCGGCTGGAAAAGAACACAGTATTGCGCGCTCCTTGGCGAGGCGGAGGTTGGCGCAAATGTCGTGCTCATGGGTTGGACCAATGCGCGGCGTGATCTTGGGAAACTGATTTTTATCGCGTTAAGGGACCGCACGGGCATCATGCAGGTGACGTTTGACGAAAGCGAGCTTCCGGCGGAGCTGTTTGAAAAAGCGGAGACCATCCGTGCGGAATTCGTACTTGCGGTCAAGGGCACTTTGGTGCGCCGCGCGCCGGATATGGTGAACACCCGCATGCAGACGGGCGCGTTTGAAGTGCGCGTACAGGATTTCAAAATCCTCGGCAAATCTGAAACGCCTCCCATTGAAATTGGGGATGAAACAAAGACCAACGAGCAGATGCGCTTAAAGTACAGGTATCTTGACCTGCGCCGTCCCGCCATGCAGAAGAATCTCATGCTGCGGCACAAAATTGCGCATATCGCCCGCACGTATTTTTCCGAGCAGGGGTTCCTCGAAATCGAAACGCCGATTCTCACCAAAAGTACGCCCGAGGGCGCGCGCGATTACTTGGTGCCCAGCCGCGTGCATCCCGGCAAGTTCTATGCGCTGCCGCAAAGCCCGCAGCAATTTAAGCAGCTTTTGATGCTTTCGGGCTATGACCGGTATATGCAGATTGCCCGCTGCTTCCGCGATGAGGATTTGCGTGCGGACCGCCAGCCGGAATTCACGCAGATTGACCTTGAGATGTCTTTTGTGGAAGAGGACGACGTCATTGCCGTCAACGAAGGATTCTTACAGCGCATGTTCGCGGAAACCCTGGGGGTAGATATCAAGCTCCCGCTCCCGCGCCTCAAATATGTGGAGGCCATGGAGCGCTTCGGCTCCGACAAGCC
>JAEYLA010000048.1 GCA_023461495.1 Bacillota bacterium
CAGTCATTTCCTATCTTGGAATCAACGGCAGCGCCTCATGGAACTTCCCTAAAATATCCGGCACGGCGATGCCCTGCGGGCAGAGCCTTTCACATGCACCGCAGGCAATGCAGGCGGACGGAAGCTCCGCTCCCGTCATGGCGTCGAGCGTGAACCGGAGCAGGAACGGGTTATCAAAGCGCAGCTCGTTGTACATGGAAAGAAGCTTTGGAATATCGAGCCCCTGCGGACATCCTTCGCAGCAATACCTGCAGGCGGTGCAGGGCACCATCTCGGCAATGGAGGCAACGGCGCGCTCCAATAGTTCCTGTTCCTGTTCCGTGACCGGGTCATGCCGGGAGAAGAGCGCGATATTTTCCTTTAGCTGTTCCATTGTGGACATGCCGCTCAATACCACCTGCACGTTGGGAAGCGACTGCAGGAAGCGAAACGCCCACGACGCAACGGAATCATTTGGCCGCGCCTGTTTGAAGCGTGCATCCACCGCCGTCCCTAGAGACGCAAGCCTGCCGCCACGGCATGGCTCCATCGCCATAACGGGAATTCCGCGGCTGGTAAGCAGCGCATACTTTTTGCCCGCCTCCTGCAGCGTCCAATCCAAATAATTGAGCTGGATCTGCGCAAATTCAAAGCAATCCCGAAAATGCAGGAACTTTTCAATCGTTTCCGTACGCGCATGCGCCGAGAAGCCAAGGTGCCGGATGCGTCCGGCTTTTTTCTGGGCAAGCAGGTAATCCACCACGCCCAGCTCTTCATCTGTGTAGAACGCGTATGCCGTCTCGCAAATGTTATGCAGCAGGTAAAAATCAAAATAGTCTACCCGGCACCGCACAAGCTGGTCTTCAAATATCTCTGCGATGGAGGAAACCGGCGAACCGCTCAGATACCCCAAAAACGACAGCTTGCCGTCACGGTACTGCATCATATGCCCCGGCATTTTCGTGGCAAAGTGCCAGGTATCCCGTGGGAATTGGGAAAGCACTTTTCCGACCAGCGGTTCCGATTCCCCATTATGGTAGCGGTAGGCGGTATCAAAATAATTCACGCCATTCTCGTAGGCATATTCTATCAATTCCTGCGCACGATATTCATCGATCGGCCCATGCTCCCCCACTGTCGGCAAGCGCATGTTGCCCATGCCCAGGGTCGAAAGCGAAAGTTCCTGAAATGGTTTGTATTTCATAAGACGTTCTCCTCTGCCCACATTTTTTATTGCTGCCGCAGCCTTTGTTCCTGTTGCGCCCGCGTCATGCCGTCAATTTTGTATGTCAGGCGGTCAAGCGTGCGTTGCATATCCTCCATGCGCAGGCGCAGCAGCCGCCGTTGTTCGATGAGCAGTTCCCTTCGCGCGTCGATGGTCGCATCTCCCTGACGGTAGAGCGCCATATAGTCCGCAAGCACTTCAATCGGCAAACCCGCGGCGCGCATGCATTTGATAAACTCCACCCGGCGGCAATCCGCCTCCGAATAATCCCGGATGCCGCTTGCATTGCGGCGTACGCCTGGAATCAGCCCCACGCGCTCATAATAGCGCAGCGTATCCGCCGTGAGCTGGTACTGTTTGCTGACTTGTGCAATTGTCATGCGCCCACAACCTTTCTTGTTTCTGTACGCCTCACAATATCATGACTTTATCACTTGGAGTCCACTCCAAGTCAATAGGCAATTTACAGTTACTTGCTTACATTCGGAACGTGTTACCCGCTTCTATTATGAAAACTCAGTTTATGCCGATAAGGAAAGTATTAGAGTATATGGGAGGACTTTATGGAACTCGCATTGATCCTCATTTGCGCCGCACTCATCCTGCTCTGGCTCCTTGAAAAACGAAAGCGTGCCCAAGAACAAAAAGAGGAGGCATCCAATGTAGAGCAATACAAAGGCCGCTTCCAAAAGACGTTTCTCATGACGCTCAACGAAAAATCAGAATACTGGAAATTGAAAGAGGTCACCGACCGGCTCGGTTTACTGCTGTTTGCAAAAGTCCGTATGCTTGATATCGTAACGCCAAAAGAAAAGAAGCCCGTATATCTGAATAAGGTGATCCGCAAGCACCTGGATTTTGTGATATTGAACAAAAAAGGGTATACTGTTTGCGTGATTGAACTTGGCGACAATTCGCATCAGGCGCAAAGCCGCCAAAAAGTGACCGGCTTAAGGAATTCCTTCTTTCGGATGTGGGAATTCCTTTGATCCGCAGGCATGGCATCGTACCTGAAGAAATGGAACGGCTCTTAACGGAATATTCCAATGGATTGCCGGGCTAGCAAAAAGGGGAGGCACAGCTAGCTTCCCCCTTTTTTATTTATACTTCTTATGGTATTTCTCCACGCCGTACGCCTTGATGAGCGCTTTGATGGTGGAGGGCCCGGCAACACCGTCGGCTTCCATTTTGTTATCGTTCTGGAACTCCATGAGCGCCACCTTGCTGGTGATGCCAAAGTACCCATCCGCCTTGACCTTATACCCAAGCTGGTTGAGCATAAACTGTATGCGGGATACCCGCTTGCCGGATTTGCAACCATACTGCGGCCATTTAAACGTACGCTCGAACAGCGCCGGGGGAACCTCCCCGTTCCGGTTGCGGCCGCTGTAGCTTTCCCGGTAGAAGCAATGTCCGTCAATCTTCGTATAGTAGCTGTGCCCGCCCCAATCCTGGCCCGCAGGCCTGTCGGAATTAAAGAAGTACACGTCCTGCGGAATCACCCAGACCTGCTTTTCAAGCACCTGCTTCGCTGCCGCCTTGCAGGAGGAATTGGGGCGTATGGAGGAAGAATACCCGGTAAACTGGCCGGAGGCTTTGATCACTTCCTCAATGGTATTCCCCGGATATCCCCTTGCGAGCACACGGTTCATCACAACATTGCCAACGGCAATCTTTCCCTTGGTGGACTCGCCGCGCGCTTCCCCATAAATCACCTGCGCCAGCATATAGATGTCGTTCTCCGTGTATTCATACGCATTGGAGGAGTAGCCCATCTCATTGTAGTATTGATCGGCTTCCACCATATAAAAGTCGATCCATTCGTCCCAATCGGCCTCAAAAGGCGTGGGCGTTGGTTCCGGCGTAATCTCAGGCGTGGGTTCCGGGGTTGCAGAAGGGGTGGGAGAAAGCGTTGGTTCTCCCGGTTCCGTAAGGCCGGGCGTGGAGGACGGGAACTCAATTGCGCCATCCGCATCCGTCGCCTCGGGCGCCTCGGGTATTGGCGCTTCTTCCGCTGCCATCAGGATGGAGGAGGATGTTGCCGGGGGAACGGGCATCCCTTGAAACACCGCCCGGCTTCCCTCCCATGCAAGCATCTTGTTCTGTGCAACAAAGCCGAGGATGGTCTCCTGGCCTCCGCCCGGCGCGCGAGCCTCCGGCTCCGCCGCCCGCTTGCCACCTCCTGGGTTGAGCAGCAGCACAAAGACCAGCAGCGCGCAGCCTGCCCCGGCAAGCCATATCATATACCTGACGCCTCTGCGCCGTTTGCCTCTGATCGAAGGCCTGATCAACTGCAAAATAGGGTTGATCGCCTTATTTGGGGATCGTTTCATCATTGTTACAGTAACTCCTTACTGTTTACAATCCTTCACAAAAATAAAAGGATACATACGTCATTTCCTGTCATCTTACTACGGTTGGATAGAAAACGTGCGTCTCTCCGGTTGTCCAATTATAGCACGGCCCTCCTCCGGAGGGTTTGAACATTATTGAAACTGTGGACAGCAGCCCGATATTTCCTGCTTGCAGGCGAAAAAACACATAAAAAAGAGTCCCGCCTAGCCGACCCTTAAAGCAAGCGAAACTCATTGTATCATTTTTGCGGCAAAATGGAAATGTAAGTTTCCGTCAATCCCCTAAACAAGGCAGTATTGCTGCGGTTTCTGGCTCAGACAGAACGCGCCGATTCCCTTGAGCCCAAGATGCACCGCCAGCCCGCCGCCGATGTGGCAGAGCATTGTTACACAGCCGGGCAGCGCTTCTTTGACAAGCGTTTCCACCATCCTGGCCGCGGGCAGGTTGTCCGCATGGCAGATCGCCACAAGCTGCGCGGGAAACTTTTTTGCCCTTAAAATAATTTCATCCGCCACGTTCCGGATTGCATGCGTTGTGCCGCGTACCATCCTGCAAACGGCCATGCGCCCCTCCTGTACGTCGAGTATGGGATGGAAGCCAAGCCGGTTGCCTATCAGCCCTACAAGCTTCGGGATGCGCCCGCCCTTTGCAAGCCACTCCAGATCATCCAGCGTAAACACATGTTCAATATGCGCCGCCATAAATGCGATTTCTGCAACGATGGCTTCAAACGAGCAACCCTTTTGTGCCATTTTGAGCGCCTGCAATACGATGATGCCCGTAGCGCCGGAGCCGCCTCTGGAATCAAGGATCGCGATCCTGCGCTGCGGATATTGTTCCTGCAGTTCCCGGGCGATGATGGTAGCCATTTGAAACCCGCCCGACATTTCGCTCGAAAACGAGATAAAAATCACATCGCGCCCCTGCTCCAAAAGCGCCCGGAACAGCGCATATGTGCGTTCATAAGGAATCTGTGCGGTCTTTGGCACAACGCCTTTTCGCATGCAGTCATAGATTTCCGTAACGCCGATGGTTTCCCCATCCAGATACTCCGTATCCCCAATCGCAATCGTCAACGGCAAAACCGTAAGCGCGTGCCCCTGCAAAAGGGAAGGTTCCAAATCACATGTGCTGTCTGCAACGATGGCTAAATCGCGCATTCTCCCCCACTCCTTTTTCTTCCGGTCGGAACGCGTCCGTCGATCTGCAGCGGTCCCGGCGCATTTCTCCGGCAATTTGTGTTTGCCCTGCTGCTATTATACCGTTGTATGCAAGCTTTTTCATTATCCATATTGTGATATTTTTGAAAGAATGTATATATACCCTGGAGGCACAAAGGAAACGCTCTCCTGCACCCCACAAAAAATACCGGCGGCGTTTTTTCGCGCACCGGCATTTTTCTCATGCTTTTGATATCCACCCTAAAGCGTCAGTCACAGTGAAATTTTCCGCCTTCAAGCCGGCAGGCGGCGCCCTCCTCCTTCGCTGCGTCTTCATCTGCCTTATGCACGGCCTGTATGATTCGCTCAAGCGGCTGCGCGCCGCTGACCTTATAGGTTTCATTCACGATGAGGCAGGGCACGCTATCAATCCCATAGCGTTGTGCAAGCAGGAGATCCGCTTCCACGGCCTCCATGGTCGTTTTGTCCTGCATCTGCTTTCGCCACCGGTCAACATCAATGCCGGCCTCCTTGATACACTGTGCGATGACCGCGTCCTCCTCAATATTGCGGCTTTGTACAAACATTGCGTTTTGCAGCGCGTCAAACACATCCCAGTAGGCGGTGTCGCCGCCAAGCAAGCCGGCCGCCTTGCAGGCAGCAAGCCCCTCCATGGAAGTTGGGAAGGGAAACTCTGCCGCGCGCATACCTGCAATGTTGAAGCGGTGCAGGGTATCGTTTTGATTGGCGTGCACCCAATGCCCGAGAATCGCTTCCTTTGCAGCCGCTCTCGATCCAAACATCCGCGCAAAATCCTGCTCCGCCCTCACCAAAGCAAAGGAACGGTGTATGATGGATACCTCTGGCATCCTCTCCTGCAGCTGCCGCATCCTGTAGGACATCGGGAAGCAGAAACTGCATATGACATCATGAAAGAATTCAATTTTTATAGTAGACATGCAATCACTCCTTATTTTAGAAAACGTTCCGGATTTTGCGGATGTATACTGACGTTCCATTCTTGATCCTTATTCTTAATTTAATCCAAACGGCCTCATCAAAACAACGTGATACAAAAAGGCCCGCGCGCGCATTGTCCGGGAAATCTGGTACATCCTGAAGGGAATGCCGCCATGATCGCCACCCATTCGGCAATTACTTACTCCAAAACTCCATTTTGGCACAACAGCGGTCTGCAGGCACGACCGCGGCAGCCGCCGGATTCGGCGTCTACCGAAAAAGCAATGCGCAACTCCCTAAGCCGGTTTCTGTTGCCTGGGCGCTCTGCAGACGCCTCTTCTGCGCCTGGATGGCTGGATGAACCTGCTCTAATGCGCTTTTCAATAGCCACAATGCACCACGCCACGGATGCGGCTTAGCATCCGCGGCGCATTGCGCATGCCCGGTCCAAAACGGTAGTTGGCCCACAGGCTGCGCTGCAATCTACAGGAATTTCCCATATGGCCCCTAAACTGTTCATTTTTACTTTTTCGCATCATAAACATCAACAGATGCCAAAAGGACGTGATCGTTATTTGAAAGAATACATCGTACAACCCGGCGATACCCTGTATTCCATTGCGCGGCTGTTTGATATGACCACGGGCCGTTTGCGCGCGCTGAATCCGGAAGTAGCGGAAACGGATATGATTGATGTTGGACAGATATTGCGCATTCCGCAGGCCGCAGCGGTTCGCCCCACCATCGAAATCAACGGGTATATTTATCCCATTTATGATCCGTCCCAATGGAGTACCATCTTTCCGTACCTGACGTATTTGAGTATATTCGGCCATGAACTCCGTTCCGGCGGCATGCTGACCCTCTCAAAGAGCGAGCCGCTCATTTTGGCGGCGCGCGCAGTAGGCGTCGCACCGCTGCTTGTTGTGACCAACGCCATTGAAGGTGTTTATTCGGGTGAGTTGCTGCACGAAATTCTTTCCAATCCGCAGGTGCAGCAAGCGTTGATTAGCAACATCATTTCCATTGCGCAAACATACGGGTACTATGGCGTGAATTTTGGATTTGAGTATATTTTCCCGGAAGACTATGCGTCATACGCAGTCTTTTTGGAGTCGGCTGCCAATCAACTGCATTCGTTCGGCCTGATTATCGTCGCCTCCATCCGCCTGGTCGTTGTTCTGGAAGAACCGGCTGTGCTTCCCGCATCGCTCTCGCTCTACAGCCGGATACTGGACCGTCTCATTCTCACGCCGGGCGGCCTTATCTGTGCGGACGTTGTCAACCCGATCGACGCCGTACAGCAGGGATTGGACTATATCACGCAATACATATCGGGCCCGAAGATTTTAATCGGCATGCCCGCCTGCTGCTACCAATGGCAGGTGCCCTACCCGCAGGACGGGCAATACCGTGTTCTCTCTGCGGACGAGGCGGACGCCATCATCCGCGACGCCGTCGCTTCGCCTGAAATTGACCCGCAAACGCAGATGCCCTTTTTCCGCATCATGGAAGACGGCCGCGTAACGCAGGTGCTCATGTGTGAGTCCGCGTGCAGCTTAATGATCATGACCCTTGTCGGTCTCTATAATCTGGGTGGAATCAGCTTCCGCCCGCTAAACATTTTTAATCCTGGAAAGTATCAGGTTATCAATATCAATAACGATATCCGAAGGGCCCTGCCCCGGGACGAAAGCTCGGACGGGTTCAATCTGTGACGGACGGCAGCTGCCCCAGGTTATTGCCTTCCGTACCGTCCGGCAGGGCTTTTAAATATTCCTTGCCGTTGCGCGCTGCGATTCCAACACCCCGAATACCGCCCTCCTTTGCGAGCTGAACACCCTCTTCTTTGCTTAACATACGCCCGTCCGACAATTGATAGCCTGCAATACGGCCGCCTTTTTTCACCAATGCAACAATCTGCTTGGCATCCGCATTCGGCGTGGGCACATCCTTTAAGGTCATCATGGGCAGTTTGGAAGTATCGTTGTTTTCCATCCGCAATCCTCCTGAACATCAATACATATGGTTTGACTTAGTGTTCCAACAGCGCGCATAGAGTATTCTGTTCTGTTTCCGGTATGTACATCAGCTGAGTTCTTGCTTGAAGTGCACAAACCCGCCGGCAGAATCTTTGCCGGCGGGTTATCCATAGTCCTTAATGGGTTCTGCTTAAATCAAATTGGAAACAATCGTCCACACACCCATGCATGTGATAAAAAGAAAGACCCAACGTTTGATGCGTGAAAGATCCGCACGCTTGTAGAGTACGATCCGGCCCAACAACAGCCCGAGCAGCAGCCCGCCCGAGGCGACGAGCGACCATATGAGCACCTGGGAAGTCACCAGCCCATTGAAGGCGCGAACGCCGATTGCATAGAAATTGGTGACAAAAAAGAAGAATTGCAGCGTGCCGATGTACGCCTCCTTTG
>JAEYLA010000049.1 GCA_023461495.1 Bacillota bacterium
TCATACTTCATACGGAATTCCTTTCGTCCAAGGATACTTCCAATCTCCGCTTCATAGATTGAAATTGAATGGGAAAGAGGTGGGCTGGATGGACTGGAAGCAGCTGCTGCAAAGCCTATGGGTGGACCGCATCATCTGGATTCGGCACTATATCGGCAGCCTGATGCTGGGACTAAGGGATTTTAACCATGTTGCTTTGCGCACCTTTCGCAACAGTACGGACTTATCAAACCTATACACCTATTTTTACGGCGCACAGGAGGCCGGGAAGATAGAGGCATTTTTGAATCAAAACATCCTCATCCTTTCCGAAATCGCCTCTACAAGACGTATAGGCGGAGATATCCACTCGCTCAAGGAGCAATGGATGAACAATATGGAAGCGCTCATTGAAGCAATCACAGCAGTAAATCCGCACATTGATACCGCGGCGTTGCGGGAAACGGCTCATAAAAAGTTCCAGATGGAACTGGACCTGATCGATCATTTGCTCAGAGAAGACTTCGGCGCAAGTATCAGGCTTTATGACGATCTCCATCAAAACGCCATTCAACTTACAAACATTCTGATTGCCGCTATAGAAAAGCAGTTACAACTTTCGCAGCAGTGACTTGCAGAAAAAACGCACCTCTTTCTTAAGCTTTATCCGCTCAAAAAAGAGGTGCGATAACGTTTGGGGCCTTTTGTACAGTTCACATACCATGCAACGGTTATCGTACTACAAAAATACGGATTTCCTTGCGGTCACGGTACGCTCTCTGCCGAAACCCTAGATAATAGGCTAATTTTACTTCGCGTCGACCTTCGCCATGTGGGTGATGAGGTCAAGAACCTTGTTGGAATAACCCCACTCGTTGTCATACCAGGCCACGAGCTTGACAAAGTTGCCATTGAGGCTGATGCCCGCGTCCGCATCAAAGATGGACGTACGGGAATCGGTGATGAAGTCGGAAGAAACAACCGCATCCTCGGTATAGCCGATGATGCCCTTCCATTCCGGGCTTTCGGAAGCGGCCTTCATGGTCGCCTTGATTTCATCATAGGAAGCGGCCTTCTCCAGACGGCAGGTAAGGTCCACAACGGAAACGTCCGCGGTGGGTACACGGAACGCCATACCGGTCAGCTTGCCGTTGAGCGCGGGGATAACCTTGCCAACAGCCTTTGCAGCGCCGGTGGAGCTGGGGATGATGTTGAACGCCGCGCCGCGGCCGCCGCGCCAATCCTTGGCGGAAGGACCGTCAACGGTCTTCTGGGTGGCGGTGGTGGCGTGAACAGTCGTCATGAGGCCTTCCACGATGCCAAACTTATCATTGATGACCTTGGCGAGAGGCGCCAGGCAGTTGGTGGTGCAAGAAGCGTTGGAAACGACCTTCATATCGCTGACGTACTTATCCTGGTTGACGCCCATGACGAACATCGGCGCATCCGCAGAGGGAGCGGAGATGACAACCTTCTTTGCGCCGCCGGCAAAGTGTGCGGAAGCCTTTTCGGTGGTGGTGAACACGCCGGTGGACTCCACGATATACTCTGCGCCGCACTCGGACCAGGGGATGGTGGCGGGGTCTTTTGACGCATAGACCGCGATTTCCCTGCCATTGACAACAAGCTTGCCGTCCTTGGCGGAGGCTTCGCCCTTGAAGTTGCCATGCACGGTGTCATACTTGAGCATGTACACCATGTAATCCACATCGATGAAAGGATCGTTAATACCTACAACCTGAACGTCAGGATTCGCGACGGAAGCGCGGAATACGAGGCGGCCGATGCGGCCGAACCCGTTGATGCCAACTTTAACTGCCATTTGAACATTCTCCTTTATATCATACTTATTTAGGCCAAAATGGTCCAAGGTTAACAATGGATTGCTTGAGCAAAAACCTCTGCTTATACTATCGCATTTTTTTACCCGATGCAAGGCATTTTTGTGACAATTTCGTGATATCACGCAAATTCATGATATTTTTTTCACACTCATGCATTACGCTTCCGCAAGCAGTTCCTTGGGGTTTAACGGCAGCAGTTCGGGAAGTACAAACAGCCCGTCCTTACGGATGAGCACGTCGTCAAAATACATCTCTCCCCCGCCGTACGCGGCAGTCTGAATGCACACAAGATCCCAGTGCAACGCAGATTTGTTGCCGTTGGGCGCTTCATCATAGCAGTTGCCGGGCGTAAAGTGGATGCTGCCCGTAATCTTTTCATCAAAGAGCGTATCCTTCATGGGCGTTGTGATATACGGGTTGACGCCGATGGCGAACTCACCCACATAACGCGCGCCTTCGTCCATATCAAACACCTTTGTGATGCGCTCTGTATCATTGGCGGTGGCGGAAACGATCTTGCCGTTTTCAAACGTCAGCTTGATCTCCGTAAATGTAAAACCGTCATGCACGGAAGGCGTGTTGTAGGAAAGCACGCCGTTGATGCTGTCCTTCACGGGTGCGGTATAGATTTCACCATCCGGGATGTTCATATGCCCCGCGCAGATAATGGCGGGAATGTCCTTGATGGAGAAGGTAATGTCAGTACCCGGCCCTTTGATGTGCACCTTGTCCGTCCGCTCCATCAATGCTTTCAGCGGCTGCATCGCGCGCTCCATGCGGGAATAATCAAGGTTGCAGACGTTGAAGTAATACTCCTCAAACGCCTCCGTGCTCATATCCGCCATCTGCGCCACGCTCGGGTGCGGATAACGCAACACGACCCACTTGGTCTTGGGAACGCGGATATGGCCGTGTACGGGCCGCCAGTAAATGCGCTGGTAGCGCGCAAGCTGCTCCTGCGGTACATCGGAAAGCTCGGACGCATTGGGGCCGCCGCGCACGCCGATGAACGCCTGCATTTGGCTCATAAGCTGACCGTCAAGCTCCGCGCGCAGCTTCAATTGCTCGTCGGTGCAATGCATCAAAAGTGCGCGGTCAACGCTCTTATCGCCCAGCCAGACAAAAGGAACTCCGCCCGCGGCGTACGCTTCCTCCACCAACAACTGCGTAAGCGGCTCGTTTCCACCGATGGACTCTATCAAAACCTTTTCACCCGGCTGCAAGTTGCAGGAAAACCTGACAAGATTGCGCGCCAGAATACGTACTCTGGGATCGATCATAAGTACCCCCTCTTCTTGTTCTACTCTTATATAAAGCATTTCCCGCCGGGTAAACCCGTGCGTTCCATTCTTTATCCTTTGCTGCGCCTGCCCTTGTTATCCG
>JAEYLA010000050.1 GCA_023461495.1 Bacillota bacterium
AGTATGGCAATGAGCAATGCCGCAAACCATCTCTTTTTCATGTTCTATCCCTCCATCTTCTGATGTTGTGTTCCTGCTTTATTAACGCAGCATGAACGCCGGTGGTTGCATCAAGTATAACAGAAAAGAAAATAGATTTTCGGAGCGGGCGTTTTCCCTCTGCCTGACAGATGATATACTCAACAGTAGAATGCTGTATGGAGAAATTGTGGACGATGATGCACAAAAGCGAACTCCCTACCCCCATAACCCTAGTGGATGAAGAAAAACTGCTGCAAAACATACAGGAAGCGCAGGCAGCCTGCACGCAGCACGGCAAGCGGCTTGTGCCCATGACAAAGACGCACAAGTCGGGCTTCATTGCAAAGCTGCAACTGGAGGCAGGCGCTTCCGGCTTGCTGGCGGGCACCATTCTTGAGGCGGAGCGCTTTTGCCTGCTCTCCCCAAAAGACATTACGTTTGCATACCCGTTCCTTGGAAGGCGCAACCTGCTTCGGATGCTTGCGGTAGGCAAGCGGGCGCCCGTCACCGTAAGTGTTGATACGCTTGCAACCGCCAAAAGTTATGACGTTTTTTGCAAGGAACACGGCGTAACCTGGCCCTACCTGCTGCTCGCGGACATCGGCCTTGGGCGTTTTGGCGTACCGCCCGCAGAAGCAGGCGCTTATGTTTCCGCCATTGCGGCGCAATGCCCAAATCTCCTGTTTGCCGGTATTGCAAGCCATCCCGGCCAGGTATATGCCTGCACCTCCGTGGAGCAGCGGGACGCATGCTTCTGTGAGGAAGAGCGCCTTTTGCGTGCCGCGCGGGACGCAATCCTCGATGCGGGCTTTCCCTGCCCGGTTGTCGCAAGCGGCAGCACGCCTACTTTCGCAGGGGAAGTGCGGAGCGGCGTTATCAACGTGGTGCGACCGGGCAACTATGTGTTTTATGACGTCATCCAGACGACGTTCGGCATCCCGGAGGAGCGCTGTGCGCTGAGCATACTTGCAACCATCCTGAGCCGGAAGGGGGATTGCCAGTGGATCATGGACGCGGGCAGCAAGTGCTTGGGGCTTGATAAGGGCGCGCACGGCAACAGCGCCATCACGGGCTACGGAAAAGTGAAGGGCTATCCTGCGCTTACCATTACAAGCCTTTCCGAGGAAGTCGGTATTTTAAAGAGCGAGCATCCGCTGCCGCTTGATGTTGGCGACCGGATCGAGATCATCCCCAACCACAGCTGCAGCGCCGCAAACATGACAAGCCACATTGCGCTCTGCCGCGGGAAAGAAGTAACCGGCGCTTATATGGTGGATGCGCGCGAGGGCGCGGGGCTTGCACATGTTTTCCCCCAAATGCGCTAAAATAAGCGTGCTTTCCCCCTGCAGTATCCGCATATGTCGTAACACCCATACATAATAATATCTAACACCGCCGCCAGCTGAAAAGGGTTGACTTTCCGCGGTTGTGTGGCATATAATTTACCTAACAAATTGTGGCATTGTTTGTAAAAATTACGTCGCTTTTCTAACTGAATATCTTGGGCTGTCACTGGTAATGCAGGCAAAACCAAAGTTTTGCGGGTCATCATAATGTATGAACCGTAAGGGTTTGGTTTTTTTATTTGCTCTTGCGAATTCAAATCGAGGAAGCTGATACGCCATGAAGATTTTGCGGCCAATCAACAACAATATCGTCACCGCCCTGGACGACAATGGGCTTGAAATCATTGTTGTGGGCAAAGGCATCGGCTATAAGGCAAAAGAAGGCACGCTGCTTCGGGACGCGGATATCCAAAAGGTGTACCGTATGGACAACCAAAAGGATACCGACCGCCTCAAGGATCTGTTTGCCTCGCTTCCTGTGGAATACATTGAGCTTACGGACGAAATCTTCGGCTACGCAAAGCGCGTGCTCAACAAGCGCCTGTATGAACGCGCATACATTACCCTTGCGGATCACATCCATTTTGCGGTGCAGCGGCACCAGGGCGGCATGGACTTTCCCAATGCGCTCCTAAGCGAGATCCGCCGGTTCTATCCGTTGGAATTTGAAATCGGCATGCACGCGCTCGATGTAGTGAAGCGGCGCATCGGCATCCGGTTCCCGAGCGACGAGGCCGCCTCCATCGCTATGCATATTTTAAACGCGGAATTTGACATTTCGGTCAAGGGTACGTTTGACATCACAAGCCTGCTGAACAGCATCCTTGCAATTGTGGAGCAGGACGGCTGCAAACTCATGGACGGCGATTACTACAGCGAGCGTTTTGTGACGCATTTAAAATTCCTTTCCCAGCGCGTGATAAAGCGCGAGGCGTTTTCGGACGACGACGACGGCCTCTATTCCCTGCTGCTTGAAAAATACCCCGTCGAGGTCCGCTGCGGCGAAGGGATCGCAGACCTGATCCGCCGCCAGTATGCTTTTGAAATCTCCCGCAAGGAAATCGCCTGCCTTGCCATCCATCTGTGCCGGATCGTCCGCAAGGACTGACATATCATATATAACAGGATAAGCAATAAATTTATATAAGAAGGATTTTTAGCATGTTTGGTTTTGGCCGCAAAAAAGAACTCTCCCTGTCCGCTCCGGTCGCGGGCAACGTGATCCCCGTTTCCGCCGTCAACGACGCGACATTCAGCAACGATATCCTTGGCCGCGGCATTGCCATCCTCCCCGCGGCGGGGCAGATCGTTTCCCCGGCGGACGGAATGCTGCGCATGATGTTTGAAACCGGCCATGCGCTAAGCATGGAAACTCAGAGCGGTATCGAACTGCTCATCCATGTGGGCATTGATACCGTCAAGCTCAAGGGCAGGCATTTTATAAAGCATAAAAGCACCGGGGATATTGTCGAAGCCGGGGAACCGCTCCTCTCGTTTGACCCCGCGGCCATCCGCGAGGAAGGATACGACCCGGTCACGATCCTTGTGGTATTGAATCCCAGCGAGTTTTCGAGCATCCGCTTTGCCGAAAACGAAAGCATACAGCCCGGCGATCCGCTCGTTACGCTGGTCAGGGCCAATCATTAGCATCCAGCCCATTCCCTCGCGAACACCGATCCGTCCATGTATTTTTTCATACAGGAGGCCGTCATGAAAGCGCTCAAATACCGCATTACCGACGAACTTGGACTCCATGCCCGCCCGGCGGGGCAACTGGTAAAAGCCATGAACAAATTCCAGTGCAGCGCACGTATCGGTACGCCCGCAAAAATGGTGGACGCGCGGCGTATCCTTGGCGTGATGAGCCTTGCGCTCAAGTATGGCGATGAACTCCATATGGACTTTGACGGCACGGACGAAGTGGAAGCATGTGCCGCAGCGTTACAGGTACTCAGGGAAAGCCTCTGACCGTGTGCTTTATGGGGATGCGCGCCCCTATACGTTTCGGGGGAGAAACAGGCGCGCGCGACCCGGGCAAATAAAATCTTTGCTTCAGGGGGTGCAACAAGATGAAGACCATGCAAAAACTCGGAAGATCTCTCATGCTTCCCGTGGCCTGCCTGCCGATTGCGGCAATATTACTGGGCGTCGGCTACTGGATCGACCCAAATGGCTGGGGCGGCAACAGTGTGGCCGCTGCTTTTCTGGTCAAAGCAGGCGCGGCGATCATTGACCACATCGCCATCCTGTTTGCCATCGGTGTTTCCATTGGCATGGCGAAGGATCACGATGGCACCGCAGCGCTGGCCGGGCTTGTTTCCTGGCTGATGATGACAACGCTGCTTTCTCCAGGCGCGGTGGCCTTGTTCCAAAAAGTCCCGCTTGAAGAGGTACCCGCGGCATTCAGCAAGATCGAGAACGTATTTATCGGCATCCTGTGCGGTGTTATCGGCGCAGTCTGCTACAACAAGTTCTGGAATACCAAGCTTCCGGACGCTTTGGCCTTCTTCAGCGGTAAACGCAGTGTTGCAATTGTCACCGGCGGCGTTACGATACTCGCGGCGGTCGTCATGTTCTTCGTATGGCCGTTTATCTATGCGGCACTCGTCGCCTTCGGTACCGCGATATTGAGCCTTGGACCCATCGGCGCGGCGATCTACGGTTTCTTCAACCGCCTCCTCATCCCGTTCGGCCTGCATCATGCACTTAACTCCGTGTTCTGGTTTGACGTTGCAAACGTGAACGACCTTGCAAACTTCTGGGCCGGCACAGGTACGCTTGGCGTCACCGGCCAGTACATGACGGGTTACTTCCCCATCATGATGTTCGGCCTCCCGGGCGCTGCCCTTGCCATGTACCACACCGCAAAGACCACCCAAAAGAAAGTGGCGGCAGGCTTGCTGCTCTCCGCCGCGTTCACCTCGTTCCTCACCGGCGTAACGGAACCACTGGAATTCTCCTTCATGTTCTTAGCGCCCGGCCTTTATGTGGTGCACGCAGGTCTCACCGCTGTTTCCATGGCCGTTATGGCAGCGCTGCCGGTGCGTGCGGGCTTTAACTTCAGCGGCGGCATGATCGACCTGGTTCTGAGCTGGCCGACCAAGCTCGCCCTCAACCCATGGCTCATCATACCCATCGGCCTCGGGTTCTTCCTCATCTACTACCTGCTCTTCCGCGTCATCATCAAAGCGTTCAACCTCAAGACTCCCGGCCGCGAGGATGAGGACTATGCGGAAGCGGAAAGCAAGGTAACGCTAAATAACAGCGACTTTGCCAGCGTTGCCGCAGCGATACTCGAAGGCCTGGGCGGAAGAGGCAATATCAACGAGGTGGAGAACTGCATCACCCGCCTGCGCGTGGAAGTAAAGGACTATACCGCCGTCAATGAAAAGAAGATCAAATCTTCCGGCGTTTCCGGCGTGATCCGTCCGAGCAAGACGAGTGTGCAGGTCGTTGTCGGCACACAGGTGCAGCATGTAGCCGATGAATTGAAAAAGCTTCTCTAAGCACCCTCCAGACCGGCCCAAAACCGGGCCATAACAGGCTGGTTGTGGGGGGGGCCCCCGGCGGCCGCCCCCCCCCCCTGTGAAGGGA
>JAEYLA010000051.1 GCA_023461495.1 Bacillota bacterium
GTCAGATCGTCATTCCAGACATAGTCGCCATCGGCGAGCAGCGGATACATTTTGCCGTCGAGCATGTTGTACATGTACAGCGTCTCATAGGTCGTGATACGGGAAGACGCATTCTGTGTAATGGCTAAAGAGTTGTTGGGATCGGGATTGTACGGACTCCAGCTTTTTACAGCGCCCCACTGCAGACCGCCAAAATACAGCGTCTCATTGCGGGGCAGTTCGCTGACGGGCTCGGGTGCGGGCGCCGCGGTGGGTTCGGGTGCCGCGGTGGGTTCCGCAACGGGCGCGGCGGTAGGCTGCTCTGCAACCGGTGCTGTCGGCGTGCAGCCAAACAGACCGATTGCCATGGATACCGCCAGAACAAGGGCCACGAGTTTCCATGCCTTCGTTTTCATGACTATCCTCCTACTTTTGCTTTATTGCTATGGCCGCAAATACGCAGCCAAATAGGTGCATCGCATCCTGGAAAAAACTCCGCGCAAAGGCGGCAATGCTTTTCCACGCCCCAACGGCGTCCGGCTTAAGAATGGCATACTGATGATTTTGGAAAAGGGGCTTTTTAAAAACAGTAGCGCTTGGCGCAAACGAAACAGGGCTTTTCCCAAACCGGGGTTTCGTACATTGATTTTGGGGAACAGACAGAACACACATGGATAAAGAGAAATTTCATAACAGGAGAGTGGAGCGATCAGAATTTTTACTTAAACGTTTTCGTAACTGTTTGTTTATATTATATTTTTATGTTCTGCGGCTGTCAAGAAAATTTTTCCGGTTACTTTTTGACAGTTCCGGCTCGGCCGGAGGCTCGCAATCCGCAACGTATATCTCTATTTGCTAATTCCGGATTCTATGCCCCCTCCTTCGGGGCGTCTTTTGCCTGCGAGGCATCCCTGTAGCCGTTCCATCACACCCATCCACCTCCATTTGCGTTGACAAAGGCACAGATTCTGGATAGTATAATATTAAACGTTTTCGTAAATGAGATTATGTTTCTTTTCTCTCTTCCATTGCTACTCCCGATCGAACAACAGAAAGGGGATCACGTCATGATGACCGCTTCCCTCAACGGCACATGGACGCTACAGCTTTCGGGGGAACCGCAGCAATACGAAGCCACGGTTCCCGGCTCCGTCTATTCCGATCTCCTGTCTGAGGGCCGCATGGAAGACCCTTACTGGCGGGACAATGAGACGGCCGCCCTAAACCTGATGGAGCATGATTTTTCCTATACGCGCACAATTTCCATCGCGGAGGAGCTGCTCGCCTGTGACGCCGTGCTGCTGCGCTGCGAGGGGCTCGATACCCTTGCCGCTATCCGCATCAACGGGTTTCCGGCCGGAAGTGCGGACAACATGCACCGCATCTGGGAATTTGACGTAAAGCGCCTGCTGCATCCGGGAGAGAACACAATCGAAATCCGGTTTTCTTCCCCTACACAGTATATCAGAAAAGCGTACGCTGCCAACCGCGCGGATGGCACGGCCGATGCTATGCAGGGCTTCCCCCTTCTCCGGAAAGCGCACTGCATGTTCGGCTGGGACTGGGGCCCGCGGCTTCCGGATGCGGGCATCTGGCGCAGCATCTCGCTCATCGGCATTCAAACGGCACGCATCAAAAGCGTATCCGTCACACAAGCGCATGAGACGGATGCCGTCCATCTGTATATCCATACGCAAGTGGAGTGCATCGTCCCTGCCGATATCGCAGTCTTGATCACCGTCACCGCGCCTGACGGAACAACCTTCACTGCGTCTGGGGAGGACGCCGCGCTTACGATTTCTTCCCCGGAACGCTGGTGGCCCAACGGCTTTGGAACACAGCCGCTTTATACCGTGCAGGCTGCGCTTTGCTGTGGAAGCATCGTGCTCGATACATGGGAGCGCAGAATCGGCCTTAGGACCATGACGGTGCATATCGAAAAGGATGAATGGGGCGAATGCTTCTGCCACCGCGTCAATAGTGTGGACATTTTTGCGATGGGGGCGGACTATATCCCGGAAGACAATCTTCTCTCACGCGTCAACCCGGAACGCACCCGGCGGCTCCTGGAGGACGCTGCAATGGCGCACTTCAACACCATCCGCGTCTGGGGCGGCGGCTACTATCCGGATGATTCCTTTTATGATTGTTGTGATGAACTGGGGCTGATTGTCTGGCAGGACTTTATGTTCGCCTGCGCGGTTTATAATCTCGACGATGCGTTTGAAGCAAACATCCGCGCCGAAATCCGGGACAATGTGGGAAGGCTCCGCCACCACGCTTCCCTAGGCCTGTGGTGCGGCAACAATGAAATGGAGCAGTTCGTAGCGGAAGGGTTATGGGTCTCTTCCCCGCGGCAAAAAGCGGATTATATCAAGATGTATGAATACGTCATCCCGCAGATTTTGAAAGCCGAGGATCCCGCAACCTTCTACTGGCCCGCAAGCCCTTCCTCGGGCGGCAGCTTTGACGAACCCAACGCCCCCAACCGCGGGGATGTCCACTATTGGCAGGTTTGGCACGGCGGCCTTCCCTTTCCCGATTACCGCAACCACATGTTCCGGTATGTATCGGAATTCGGGTTCCAGTCCTTCCCCTGCATGAAAACAATCGAGTCGTTTACGGAGCCGGAAGACCGCAATGTATTTTCCTATGTGATGGAAAAGCACCAGCGCAACGCTTCGGCCAACAGCAAGATTATCGCGTACCTCGCGCAACTGTATCTCTACCCGCGCGATCTTGATACGCTCGCCTACGCGTCGCAGCTTCTACAGGCGCAGGCCATGCAGTATGGCGTGGAGCACTGGCGCAGGCACCGGGGCCGCTGCATGGGTACTGTCATCTGGCAATTAAACGATTGCTGGCCGGTGGCAAGCTGGTCCTCCATCGACTATTACGGGCGCTGGAAGGCGCTGCACTACTACGCAAAGCGCTTCTTTGCGCCTATACTGCTCTCCTGCCATGAGGAGGGCGTACTTTCGCAAAACACCAATGTCAACGCGGAGCCGTTTCCACTCAAAAAAAGTGCACGGCTGAACGTCAGCAACGAAACGACCGCACCATTTTGCGGGACCGTCGCCTGGTCCCTTAGAGCCCCTGACGCAGGCATATTGCAGGAGGGCTCCTTTGTGGTATCCGTTCCGCCGCTTTCCGCCATCTGGCTGGACAGCTATGATTTTTCAGATCAGGATACATTCAGCTGCTATTTCAGCTACCGGCTGGAGCAGCAAGGGCAACCCTTAAGCCAGGGCAGCGTGCTCTTCTGCCCGCCCAAGCACTTCCGCTTTCTCGACCCAAAGCTTACGGCAACGATTGTTGGCGATGAGATCATTGTCCGCGCACAGGCGTATGCGCGTTCCGTCGAGCTTCTGTGTGATGGTGACGCCGTGCTGGAAGACAATTATTTTGATATGGATGCGGGCGAACGGTGCATCCGCATCCTGCGCGGCATTGTCTCTGGCGTAACGGTAAGAAGCGTCTACGACATCCGTTAGCACGCGATATTAAAGAAAGAAGGCTGCTCCATTGCAGCCTTCTGAAAAAACCGATTTATACTGCGCGCTCCGACCGCCCCGCCGGATATGCGCACAGCACGGTATCCGGAAACTCGATCCCACGGAAGTATGTGCAGAGGCTCACATTCTTGACCGCGCATTTGTGCGTGTTGCCGCCTTCTTCTTCATTCCAGGGACAGCGCTGCTGTACCCAATGAATGTCTCCGGCGCTAGATAAATCGATATCCATGTTTGCGCCGGCAAGCTTTTGCCTTTGTCCCGTCATGCTTCGTCCCCTTTCGCCGGGCAGGGCGCGCGCATGGCGCCGGAGGAGGCCGGATCGATCAAGCCCGCCTTGATTGCCTCACGCTGTGTGCGCTCGGTTGAAAAAATCATGATCGCGAAGATCAGGAGCAGATAATACGGCCATGCTTCAAGCCCAACGAGCGGCGAGATCCAGCCGAACAGCGGCGCCATCACCGTGCCGCCCGCATACGCAAAAGCAAGCTGCAGCCCCATCATCCCCTGTGAGTGCCTTGCGCCAAACAGCCGCGGCGTTTCATCCAGCAGCGACGGGAAGATGGGCGCACAGCCGATTCCCACAAGCAGGAGCCCCGCGATGAGCATCACGTTGGGCAGCGGCAGCAGCAGTATAAGTACGCCGATCAGGATCATTCCTTCCCCAATGCGCACCAACGCCAGGTTGGAAAGCTTGAGCGCCGCAAAGCCGGAAATCAGCCGCCCCGCTGTGATCCCCAGGAAAAACATGGATGCCCAGGAGGCCGCAGTATCCGGCGCAATCCCCTTGACATTGACAAAATAGGTGCTGGCCCACAAGCCTGCAGCGTACTCCGCCCCGCAATACGCGAAAAACGCGATGCAGGCGAACATGGCGCCGGGCCGTCGCATCAGTTCCCTGCGCGGCACGATTTCCTTATGGGCTTCTTCCTCCGTATGCCGCGCCATCCGCTTCCAAAGCGGCAAAGAGCAGGCAAGGATACAGGCAATGACAAACAGCGTGATGGATACCGTGCGGTATGCGCCATGCCAGAAGCTTCTTGTAAGATACAGGGACATAATGATCGGCCCCGCCGTCGCGCCAACGCCCCAGAAGCAGTGCAGCCAGTTCATATGCGTGGCCTTGTAGTGAAGGGCTACAAAATTATTGAGCGCCGCATCCACCGTGCCCGCGCCAAGCCCAAGCGGTACCGCGAGCAGCAGCACGACCCAAAAATGCTGTACAAATCCCATCCCCATAAGCGCAAGGGCCGTCATCAATACGGAAACCGCCGTGACCAAGCCGGTACCAAACCGTTTGATCATGCGCTCGGAAAACAGGCTGGAAAGCACGGTGCCCGAAGCTGAGACAATGGAAACGATCCCCGCGACCGAAACGGGGACAGAAAGATCCATATGCGCTACCGGCCACGCGGACCCCAGCAGCGAGTCCGGCAGGCCGAGGCCTATAAATGCAATATAAATGATCACCAGAAGCAATATCGCCATATGTTTTGTCCTCCATGCATTTGACACACCGGGCATATTGTAGCATGATTCATGGCGGCGGGTATATCAAAATTGTCGTGTGCGTATCACGCTTGTTGTTTACATTTGGATTGGAGAAAACCATGCAGGAAAATCAACAGATTGAAAAGAAGCTTGTTCACATGGCCTTTCTGCAGCGCGAGGACGGCTTTTTACACCATGCGTATGAGGAGGAAGTGCTCCAGTACGAATATGTGCGCACGGGCGACCCGCGTGCAATTGCGGAAGGCGTGCGCATCTTTACCGGAAAAACGGTCGGCCGCCTTTCCGACGACCCGGTGCGCCACAAACGCTACCTGTTTGTGGCCGGCACCACGCTCGCTACCCGGTTTGCCATGGAAGGCGGGCTGGCGCAGGAGACGGCATATAACCTGAGCGACCTCTTCATCCAGCGCATGGACGCCTGCAGGACGGAGGCGGAAATCACCGAGCTTTACCGCGCGATGATCGGGGAGTTTACCGCGCGCGTTGCAAAGAAAAAGCAGGAGCCCCGTTATTCCAAACCCGTACTCGTTGCCTTAGACTACATTTATCTTCATTTGCAGCAGACCATCGCGGTGGAGGACGTTGCGGCGCATGTCGGCCTACACCGTTCCTACCTTTCCATACTGTTCCGCAGGGAGACCGGCGTTTCCCTTTCCGATTATATCCGGGAAAAGCGCATTGAAGCGGCGGAAAATATGCTGCGCTTTTCCGGGTTTACATTACAGGAAATCAGCAGCTATCTTGCGTTCAATTCCCAGAGCCACTTTGCGAGCGTGTTCAAAAAATATACGGGGCTGACACCCGGCGCTTACCGGCAGAAGCATTTCCGGCATGCGTGGCCCGAAGCGCAGACAAATGGCCCGCCGTTTGCCGGGCAGTGACAAAAAGCGCCCCGCCGCCTAAAAAAGCAGCGGGGCTTAGCTACGCCTACCAGTCCTTCCGGTCGGTGGGGTTATTCAATACCCCTGCAAGCACCAGCAGCTGCATGACGCCTGCCGCGATCTGGTTGATGGTCTCGCTCAACCCGGTATCGACCACACCGGTCAGAAGCAGGATGCCCAATACCTGCGCGACGATGGACGCCCACAGCACAGGGCTCCTCCAGCGGTTTTGTTCCATTGCTATTCCTCCTTTTTCTCCGTGTCCTTTGCGCACGCCTGCTTGCTCTCCACGCGGATGAGGCGACCGGAAAAGTCGTCAAGCCGCCGCTCCTGCTCCTTTATATCCGACCGGATGCTGTCAAGCGACCGCTTGACATACTGCATATCCGTTTTGAGTTCCCCATCCTTGTAGCCGGCCTGCCGTTCCTCGTTCTGCTTTTGTCTTGCGTGCGCAATCCATCCAAGTAAGATTCCGCTGATTGCGGAGAGAACCGCCATCATAATATGAATATCGCTCATCGCTATGTCCTCCGCAAATACGTATCCACACACCAGCCGCTCAGTGCCGGCATGGCATTGTGTTTGATCGCCTTTGCCCATCCATTGCTAATGGATAGAACAATGATCTCCTCCTTCGCATTGACCGTGCCGATTTTCGCATAGGAGGTACCGGGGCCGCTGCGCAGATGCACATAGGACCCTCCCCGGTAGGCATAGAGCGCGGGGGGATCGCTCTCATCCCGTTCCTCCAGATACGTGTCGATGCAGTATCCCACAATGACCGGCGTTTGCCGATGGAGGATGACCTTAGACCAGCCGTTATTACTCGAAAGCACAATGCACTGCTCCCCGGCTGAAAGCTTGCCTGTCACCGCATAACCGGTACCCGGACCATTGCGCACATTGACGCCTGTAGCTCCGGCATACGCATATGTAGCGGGAAAACCAGGCGCGGCTGCAGACTGCTGCTGAGCCGGTATGCCCAAAAGTGCTTTCATCTCGGCAAGCGGCATATAAGCGCCGGGGCATATGGTGGGGTACGGATTGCCCGTAAGCTTTCCGTTTACATAGTAGGGCACCTCCCGGTGTCCATAGATCGTAGTAACGCGGACTGCAACGCCGCCCACGCTGCCGCCGTCAATCGCAAGGATTGCCGCTATGAGTTTTTTTGCCGAAGAAACCTGCGCCGCAGTCGGGGCATGCTTGTGGATTGCGCCGACAATGCAGATGCCGCAACTGTGTGCGTTCAGGCGATTGCTTTTGGCATTGCCGACATGCCCGCCTTCATAAATGAGGCCGCGGCCTTTGTAAATTGTCCCATTCCGCGCAATGACATAGTTGTAATCGCACCCCGCATGCCCTTCGCTTTGGTGATAATTGTGGATGCTCTGTATCGTACTGTTGTCGCTTGCGCTGTGGTGGATGACGATCGTATCCAGCTTTTTGAGCTTGCTGAGCGAGCGTGACCATTTCAGGCCGACATCCGTTACAAAATCAAACTCGTTGTTTGTCATATGTGTTCCCTCCTCTTGTAGGGTGCGGGTATCGTTTTTACGGGAAGATGGATATGGGCAACGGCATGATGCACATTGCCCAGAAACTTTGATACCCATGTATCCCTATCACATCATATGCAGGAAAGGTTCGACTTGGTTCACCCCTGAGCGCATAGTAAGCCTATGCCTTCCCTGCCGTGCAGTTCCCTGTTTGCGGTACAATTCCGCTTTTGATACACTGGGTACGGGCTATAAAATATTTTTTGCGAATAGGGGACACAAAAGACGATGCTGCATGCATACGGCGCGCCGGACCATATATTGTTTGTGACAGACCAGATTGACGCACAGGTGCACCGGCATTCTTTTCTGCAGCTTTCCGTTTCGCTGGGCGCACCATTTCTCATCGAGGTGGATGGAACGCAATACAGCAGCCGGGGAATTCTCCTTGGCTCCCATGCTCCCCATCGTTTTTTCGGGGCGGAACAGAAGCTGCTCTTTTTGTTGATCGACTGTACCTCAAACCTGGCCAAACCATTTCGAAAGCTGGTTTACAATAAATCGGCATACTTCTTAACGGAGCAAGAAATTTCGGGCATCTGCGGGCTTTTTGAAGAAAGACGGGATCTGCCTCCGGACAGTGAGGATTACTATGCATTCTTAGAAGAATTTCTGCGTTTGTTTGGGATCGAAGCCTCCCGCCATACGCCGGTTGACCCGCGGATTGCAAAACTGATGCTTGATTTGAAATCGGGTACGGCAGCGAACGATACGGTTGCCCTGCTCGCAAAAGAAGCAGGGTTATCCACAAGCAGGCTGTCCCACCTGTTCAAAGAGCAAATGGGGGTACCGCTCAACAGCTACCTGTTGATGGACAAGCTGCAAAAAGCGTTTTATCTGATCCTGCGCGGGATGGATATTACCACGGCCGCCCTTGAAGCGGGATTTGACAGCCCCTCGCACCTTGCGGCTACCAGCAAGCGGCTGCTCGGCATGTCCGCAAGGGAAATCAGGAAAGACAGCGTATTTTTGAAAGTTTCCTATACTCCGGAATGGTAACATCTCCACATAGGGAGGTGCATTTGTATGCTTCAATACCTGGAACAGACCACGCTTTTAAATTACGGCCATTCCGCCATAACCACGCTTGTTGCACAAAAAGGCTGGCCTGCCCTGCCGGGAAAAGAGCGTATCCACGCAATTTACGACTTTGTGCGCGACGAGATTTCCTTTGGCTACAACGAAAAGGATGCAATTTCTGCCACCACCGTGCTGCAGGACGGGTACGGACAATGCAACACCAAGGGAATTTTGTTCATGGCGCTGCTGCGCGCTTGCAGCATCCCCTGCCGGATGCATGGATTTTTAATCGATAAGCCGCTCCAAAAGGGGACGCTGACCGGACTGTTTTATCAGCTTGCGCCAAATGAGATTTTACATAGCTGGGTGGAGCTCTTTTATGACGGCAGGTGGCTCAACTTGGAAGGTTTTATTCTGGATAAACCGTATCTATATAGCCTCCAGCAGGTGTTTCAGGACTGCACCGGCGCCTTCTGCGGATACGGCGTCGCAACGGACAATTTTCAAAGCCCACAGATCGACTGGGCGGAAAGCGACACTTATATTCAAAAAGAAGGGATCGTCAAAGACCTTGGCGTCTATGACAATCCCGATGCGCTGTTTGCCGCAAACAAGCAAGCGTTAAGCCCGCTTCAGGCGTTTCTCTACGCCCGCGTCGTGCGGCACAGTATGAACCGTGCCGTAAAAAGAATTCGGAATAATCGCATCCTGTAAAATCAAAAAAGAGCAGCCTTACGGCCGCTCTTTATGATTGGAAAGATGCGATTACAGTTCAAACTGCTTTGCGATCACCGCAAGCGCGGTAGAAACATCGCTGTTCCTTATACAGCAGGCGATCTTTGTTTCACTGGTCGTCACAAGCTCAATGCTGACATTTGCTTCCGAAAGCACCGTGAAGAGCTGCCCCGCGACGCCATGGCGCACCGCCATACCGGGGCCTTCCACCGTCAGCTTTGTGATGTTGTCAAGCGCGTGGATATCCATACCCATGTAGAGCGGACGCAGGGTTTTGAGCGCGTTGATGGCGGTGGCCAGCTGGGATTTCGGCAATGAAAAGCTGACGCTCGCGGAAACGGAGCCCGGCACCGTGACACTGATCATATCCACAAATACATTGCTGCGCGCGATGGTGCCGAAGATATGGCTCAACACACCCGGCTCGTTCGGAAGGGAGCTTACGGTAATCACCGCCTGATCGTCATCCGTATACAAGTGGGAAAGTACGTCCTTTTCCGTCACAATATCGTGCATGTCATAAAGGCCGGGCTGCTTGTGCATGAGATACTGCGCAGCGCGCAGCGCGCCGATGCCAAACACCTGCTTGGAATACGCCTT
>JAEYLA010000052.1 GCA_023461495.1 Bacillota bacterium
CATCGGGTCTGGTGCGAAAACGAAACCAACCTGCGCGGGCCGCTTGCATTGGTCGCCACCTATAACCTCGCGGGCATCAGCTTCCGCACGATCGACCGGTTTTCCATGGTAAGTTACCAGACGCTGGGGAGCCTTTATGAAATCCGCAAGGTGATCTGATCCGGAAATCCACCTCTTTGCGGCGCGGCTGATCTGCGCGGCCTTGCCTGCATAAGCGCTTTCTTTCCTGTTTGCTTTATGAATGGATCGTACCGCCTCCAAGAAATTCCTCGCGAAAGAAGGGATCCCCTTGTTTGACTATGTTGTTCAGCCAAACGATACGATCTATTCCATTACGCGTCTGTTTGGTATTACCACAGCGCAGCTGCTTGCGCTCAACCCCGAGATTGCGGACAGGAATCTCACTGTCGGCCAGACCCTGCGTATTTCAGAGCAGCGGGCCGTACGTCCCACCATTGAGGTCAACGGCTTCACATATCCATGGATAGACGCAACGGCCCTTGCCCTTACGCTGCCTTACCTGACGTATCTGAGCATCTCCGGTTATCTCATAACGCAGGACGGCCTGCTCTTGGGCTTTGATGAAACGGGCGTGATCGAGGCCGCGCGGAACCGGGCAGTCGCTCCACTGATGGTGGTTTCCAACGCTCTGGCTGACGGAACGTTTTCCTCCGACCTCGCGCATGCGGTGCTGTCCGATGCAGAGCAATACCAGGCGCTGATCCTCCAGATCGTCGCTATTTTGAAAGCAAAAAACTATTATGGCGTAAATATCAATTTTGAGGTATCCCCGCCGGACCTCTTTTCGTTTGCGGAATTCCTGCAAGTCCTCACAAGCCACCTGCGCCCCCTTGGATATCTGCTGATCGTTTCGTCCAGAATCAGCATTTTGCTTGACGAACAGCAGCTGTTACGTAGTGTAGATGAGCTGTTTCCGTTTAACAATATGATGGACCGCTTGCTGCTGCGCAGCAGCGGTTGGGCATGCGCCTACCGGTTTGGCGGGCCTTCTTATATTGACGAACTGCAGCAGGCCATCGATTTTGCGGTACAGCTCATCTCAAGCCCAAAGATTCTCATCTCCATCCCGAATTGCTGTTATGACTGGAGGCTGACTGGGCAGCAAAGCGAGCTCTACCATGTCCTTTCCTCCGCGCAGGCGGATGCGCTGGTCTCCCACACGGGCGGCGTATTCCGCATCGACCCGCGCTCGCGCACCTCGCATTTTACGTATGTGGATGCAAACGGCTATTTCCACGAGGTGCTCTGCGAGATCGATACCAACCTGCGCGCGCCGCTGGACCTGATTGAAACCTATAATCTCGGTGGCGTGAGCTTCCGCAATATCGATGATTTCTCCATCATCAGCTATCAGATGGTAAGCGCCATGTTTGAAATCCGCAAGCTGATCAGTGTCTGACGTCCACCCGCCTCGCCTACGGATGCGCTGCCCGCTTGCCCGCTTTGCCTCTCATGCGGTATGATACCCGTAGAACTTTAGCAGGGAGGCGTACCACAGTGGCAAGACAGGGAAATGCCGTACAATCGGTGGAAAAAGCGATGCAGCTGCTAAACTGCCTCGCGTTATCCGGGCAGCCGATGACGCTGCAGGAGATCAGCCTTTCTACAGGATGGGCGAAAAGCACCATCCACGGCTTGCTTTCCGCCATGCGCGAGTACGGCGTTGTGGAGCAGTCCCGCATCAACGGCAAATACCGGCTGGGCATCCGCTTGTTTGAGCTTGGGAGCCTGGTCAGCGGCGATTGGGATGTGCTCCTTGTCTCCAAGCCCCACCTGCAGGAGCTTGCCCGGCGCACCGGGGAAAGCGCGCACCTTGGCATGCTCGATCATGCGGACGTCTTGTATCTGGACCATGTGGACGACAGGCGGACGCTGCGCATCGTTACGGAGGCGGGTACGCGCCTGCCGCCGCATGCGACGGCGCTCGGCAAGGCGATGCTTGCCCATCTTCCGGAAGCGGAGCAGAAACGCGTGCTTTCGGGTGAGCTTAGCGCCTATACGCCCCACACCATTACCGTCTTTTCCGCCCTGCAGGAGGAATTTGCACGCATCCGCACACAGGGCTTCGCGATTGAAAACGGCGAGCTGCGCGTGGGCCTGCGCGCGGTCGCTGCACCGATCTTCAACGCATACAAACAGCCCGCGTACGCCATTGGCGTCACGGGCATGTTTCGAAGAATTACGGATGAGACTTTCCTCCTTGCGCAGCAGCTGGTGTGCGACGCCGCACGCGCCATTTCATCTGAACTTGGGTACCGCTGAATTTAAGTTTATTCCTGATAGCACAGATACCAGGACTTGCACACGACGCCCTCGGGCGGGCTGATCATACGCTGCTGCATGGCCTGATAATCCTGCGGGGGCGGTAAAATCCCGGGATCGCCGGGCTGCCAGTTTGCGGGTGTGAGCAAACCGGTTTCATCGGTAAACTGCAGCGCTTCCACCGTACGGAGGATTTCGGGAATATTGCGCCCTGTGGTCATGGGATAGGCAAGAATGGCGCGTATGCGCTGCATCGGATCAAGGATAAACGTGCTGCGCACCGTTGCCTCTGTGCTCGCATCCGGCGCGAGCATACCGTACAGCCGTGCAACCTCCCCGGTTCTGTCCGCAACGATCGGAAACGGAATATGGACGCCCGTCGTGTCATAGATGCTGTTTACCCATCCCAAATGCGAGCTGTTGGAATCGATGCTCAACCCCAGCAGGTACGTATTGAGTGCCCGAAACTTTTGATAGAGCGCCGCAAACGCTAAAAATTCGGTAGTGCATACGGGCGTAAAATCCCCCGGATGCGAAAAAAAGACCACCCACATCCCCTGGTACCGTGCCATTTTGATTGGCCCCATCGTGCTGTTCGCCACAAAATCGGGTGCAAGCATGCCGATGCGCAGACAGTTGACCTCCACTTTCATCACCCCTTCTGCTCATTGTATGCAACGCGCCTGCCGCATAAGCCCGGAAAATATGCCATACCGCTTGGGTGTGCTGTTGCTGGAAGACGGTGCCTGCTCTCCCTGCAGCATCTAACCGCTTCTACGGTGAAGCGGCTTTTGCGTATATACGACAATACAAATGGATGATTTGCCCAAAAATGCCGCAACCAAAAACAATTCTGTTGACATCGCAAATTACATCTTATACAATATTATCGCATCAAATAAAAAAGGAGCGATGACAATGTCGGTTCATGCATATTCCTACCGTTCCATAGAGGGCAAGGAGTCTTCCCTTGCAGACTACGCGGGCAAGGTATTGCTGCTGGTGAATACCGCAAGCAAGTGCGGCTTTACCCCGCAGTATGAAGGGCTGGAAACGCTGTATCAGCAATATCAGGACAAGGGGCTTGTGATCATCGGGTTTCCCTGCAACCAGTTTGGGGAGCAGGAACCGGGCACCAACAACGACGTGCAGGACTTTTGCAAGGTACGTTACGGCGTCACCTTCCCGCTTTCCGAGAAAGTAGACGTACGGGGAGAGACCGCCACACCTCTCTATCAATATCTCACGGCAAACACCGCGTTCCA
>JAEYLA010000053.1 GCA_023461495.1 Bacillota bacterium
GAAGCGGCGATGCCGTTCATATCCAGCAACAGCAGCATGCCCTCTCCTTCAATATAGCGTATGCTGAAATTCACATTGTTGGGCAGGCGCTCTTCCGGATGGCCGTTAAGCTTGACCTCGGGGATCCGCTCCGCAATACCCGCAATCAGTTTGTCCCGTAGGCGGAGCATTTGGGCGTTCCCGCTTTCAATATGTTCGGTCGCAAGCGCGATTGCCTTGCCCAGGCCCACAATGCCCGCCACATTTTCCGTACCGGCGCGGCGGTTCTTTTCCTGCCCGCCGCCGGACAAAAAGGACGGCAGCCTGAGTCCTTTTTTCATATAGAGCACACCCACGCCCTTGGGACCGTGGAATTTATGTGCGGAAAGCGAAAGAAAGTCGATGTTCATTGCCTTTACGTCGATGGGGATATGCCCGACCGCCTGCACGGCGTCCGTATGAAAAAGCACCTTCTTTTCCCGGCAGACCGCACCGATCTCTGCAACCGGCATAACGGTGCCGACCTCATTGTTGGCGAACATCACGCTCACGAGTATCGTATCCTCACGAATCGCATCCGCAACCTGCTGTGCCGTTATCCTGCCGTATTCGTCCACGGGCAGGTACGTGACTTCGCAGCCATATTCTTTTTCAAGCGCTTGGGCAGTATGCAAAATCGCGTGATGCTCTACCGCCGTTGTAATGATGTGCTTGCCTTTTTTCCCGTAGCGCTGCACAACGCCGCGCAAGACCATATTATCGCTCTCGGTGCCGCAGCCGGTGAAGATGATTTCTTCCGGGTTCGCATTGAGGGCTTTTGCAACCTGCGCGCGCGCGGTATCGATCCCCGCAAGGGATTCCCGCGCAAAGCTGTGCAGGCTCGAAGGGTTGCCATAATATTGCGTAAAATATGGAAGCATTGCATCAAGCACTTCCGGCTTGACAGAGGTCGTGGCCGCGTTGTCAAGATAAACTCTCATGGTTCGTCCGCCTCATCTGTAAAATATAATCGTCTGCCATATCCTTGATGGTGGTCTCGTCCAGCACCGCGTCGATCCGGTTTTGGAGTTTGAGCCAGAGCGGCCGCGCAGAACAGGTGCAGGCATGCTCACAGCCTTGCGCCTGACGGCTGACGCAGTCCACAACCGTGGTACTGCCTTCCAGCGCCTGAAGCACTTCATTGACCGTGATCTCCTCCGGCTTTTTAGACAGCGTATAGCCGCCCTGTACGCCGCGCACGGATTGCACAAGCTTCGCCTTTTTGAGCGCCGCAATCAGCTGCTCCAGATACGCAAGCGAAACGCCCTGCAAATTTGCGAGCGTCGTGGCGCTGACCGGCCCATTCCCATATTCCACTGCCAAATCCACCATGGCTTTGATACCATACCGTCCGCGTGTGGAAAGCTTCACGTTGACCATTCCTTAAATACCCAACTGAAACAGTCGGATTTATTTCGATTACACTGTAACATAGTTTGTGCAACGTGTCAAATAAAATGTCTATGGTTTTGCTCGGATATTTTTGCGTCATAAAAGGCCTTTGCTACACATAAAAACGGCCTCCGCGTTTCTTACGGAGGCTGTTTATTACACCTTTAAGCTTATTCGTAAAGCGGGAACTTTTTGGTCAGCGCGATAACCTGCTGCTTGACTGCTTCGACTGCGCTTTCTCCTCCGTCGATAATGGAGGCGATGAGGCCGCCGATCACTTTCATCTCCGCTTCCTTCATGCCGCGGCTTGTAACTGCAGGCGTGCCGATGCGCACACCGCTTGTCACAAAGGGACTGAGCGTTTCAAACGGAATGGTGTTTTTGTTGACGGTGATATGCGCAAGATCCAACAGCTTTTCCACTTCCTTGCCGGTGCGGCTCTTCGGCGTAAGGTCTACAAGCATCATATGGTTGTCCGTGCCGCCAGAAACAAGCCGGACGCCCGCGGCGGAAAGGGTTTCTCCAAGCGCCTTGGCGTTCTTTACAGTCTGCTGCTGATATGCCTTGAAGGAAGGCTGCAGCGCCTCCTGGAAGCAAATGGCCTTCGCCGCAATGGTATGCATCAGGGGGCCGCCCTGCGTGCCGGGGAATATGGCCTTATCAATGTCCTTTGCAAGCGCCTCCCTGCTGAGGATGAGGCCGCCTCGCGGCCCGCGCAGCGTCTTATGGGTGGTGGATGTCACAACATCCGCATAGGGTACGGGGCTCATATGCTCACCCGCAGCGATAAGGCCTGCGATGTGCGCCATATCCACCATAAAATACGCGCCCACGCTCTTTGCAATTTCAGAAATGCGGGCAAAGTCGATTGCGCGCGGATACGCGCTTGCGCCCGCGACGATCATCTTCGGCTTGTTTTCTTCGGCAAGGCGCGCAAGCTCATCGTAATCGATCTGCTCGGTTTCCTTGCTTACGCCATAAGGAACGATCTTAAAGTATTTGCCGCTCATGTTGACAGGGCTGCCGTGCGTCAGATGCCCGCCATGGGAAAGGTTCATGCCCAAAATGGTATCGCCGGGGTTTAAAAGCGCAAAGTACACGGCAAGGTTTGCCTGCGCGCCGGAATGGGGCTGTACATTTGCGTGCTCCGCGCCAAAAAGCAGCTTTGCGCGGTTGCGTGCAAGGTCTTCCGCGATATCCACATATTCGCAGCCGCCGTAATAACGTTTGCCGGGATAGCCTTCCGCATATTTATTCGTCAGATGGCTGCCAACCGCGGCCATGACGGCTTGTGAGACAAAATTTTCCGATGCGATGAGTTCCAGATGATCCCGCTGCCGGCCCAGCTCCAAAGCCATGGCGTCCGCAATTTCAGGATCTGTTGCGCGAATGATGTCGAATTGTATCATGTGATCTCTCCTTTTCATCCGTCCTGGCATTTAGTCAGGATTGCGTTTGTGCCGTGGCAGTGATGCAGCACTTGGCTACCATTATACCCAACGCGCTAAATACGTGCAACCAATCGGTGCATAAAAGCGCGAAAAAGCACGCAATCATTTCGCATTGCGTGCTTTTTGCAATCCGTCCTTTCTGGCAGCCGAGTCCTTTAGGGCAGCCGATGAGAGAACCGGTAGGTTTAAGCGAGCTGCGCCAAGCGGCTCTGAAGCTTCCCGAGCATTTCCTTAGCGACCTTGAGCTTTTCCTGCTCCTCTTCCACCACGCGCTGGGGCGCTTTTGCGACAAAGCCGGGGTTGTTGAGCTTTCCTTCGGCGCGGGAAACTTCGCCTTCCATGCGGGCGATTTCTTTTGCAACGCGCTCGCGCTCCTTCTCAATATCCACAAGCTCCGCCAGCGGGATAAACGCCTCTACTGCCGAGCATACGACGGAGACGGCGTCCTCAGGGATGCCTTCCCTGTTCTGCTGTACGCGCACATGCTCCACGCCCGCGAGGCGGTTCATATATACGCCGGCTTCCGCAAACACGTTTTCAAGCCCGGGCTTTGTTAAAAGCATGGCGCTGATGCGCTTTGCAGGCGGCACGTTCATCTCCGCACGGATGTTGCGGATGGAACGGATGAGTTCCATCACGGCTTCCATATCCTGCGCGTCCCTGGGGAAAGAGAACGCTTCCTCCACCTTGGGCCAATGGGAAAGCATCACGGTTTCATCGGCCTGCGGCAGGTGCGTGTACAGCTCTTCCGTAATAAAGGGCATGAAAGGATGCAGGAGCTTCATCGAATCGCCCAGCACCCGCATCAGCACGGCGCGCACATGCGCCTTCGCCGCCTGGTTTTCTCCATAGAGACGGATCTTTGCGATTTCAATGTACCAGTCGCAGAACTCCGTCCAGATAAAGTCATAGACCTTTTGTGCTGCAAGGCCAAGCTCATACCCCTCAAGATTGCCGGTAACCTCTTTTACTACCTCATTGAGGCGATTCAAAATCCACTTGTCGGAGGCGTCCAGCAAGGAAAGCTTGATCGCACCTATGGGTTCCTCCCCGATGTTCATCAGCACGAAGCGCGCGGCATTGTAGACCTTATTGCAGAAGTTGCGCGCAGCCTCCACCTTCTCCCAATAGAAGCGCATGTCGTTGCCTGCGGAGTTGCCGGTGAGCAGGCTGAAGCGCAGGGAGTCCGCGCCGTATTTTTCGATCACTTCCAGGGGATCGATGCCGTTGCCCAACGATTTTGACATCTTTCTACCCTGCGCGTCCCGCACGATGCCGTGGATGTATACCGTATCAAACGGTTTTTCCTCCATGACATGCAGGCCGAATACAATCATGCGCGCAACCCAGAAGAAGATGATATCGTACCCCGTGACAAGCGTGGACGTCGGGTAAAAATACTTGAGTTCTTCGGTCTGTTCGGGATATCCAAGCGTGGAAAACGGCCACATGCCGCTGCTGAACCAGGTATCCAGCACATCTTCATCCTGATGGAGGGCGGTGTGTCCGCACTTGGGGCAGGCTGCGGGAGCCGTCTCCTGTACCACCGTTTCACCGCAGGCGTCGCAGTAATACGCGGGAATCCGGTGTCCCCACCAAAGCTGGCGGGAAATGCACCAATCGCGGATATGTTCCATCCAGTTAAAATAGGTTTTGTCAAACCGCTCGGGCACAAACTTGATGGAGCCGGAACGCACGGCTTCAATTGCAGGCGCAGCAAGCGGCTTCATATCCACGAACCACTGCTTGCTCACAAGCGGTTCCACCGTATGGTGGCAGCGGTAGCAGGTGCCGACATTGTGCGCATAAGGCTCCACTTTTACAAGTGCGCCCGCCGCTTCAAGGTCCGCCACAAACTTCTTGCGGCATTCCATCAGCGTCAGCCCTTCATACGCGCCGCCAAGCTCGTTGATGTGGCCGTCATCCGTAAATACGCGCATGCTCGGAAGGTTGCACCGTACGCCCACCTCAAAGTCGTTCGGGTCATGCGCGGGCGTAATCTTTACGGCGCCCGTACCGAATTCTTTTTCGACATAGGCATCGGCCACAATGGGGATTTCGCGCTCAAGCACGGGGATTACGACATTCTTCCCGATGATCGCGGCATAGCGTTCATCCTCCGGATGTACGGCGATCGCGGTATCGCCCAATATGGTTTCCGGCCTTGTCGTGGCTACGGTAATGGAATAGCTCTTGTCCGGCGCATCATAGCGCACCTGCCAGAGGAAGCTGTTCTGTTCTTCATATTCCACTTCGGCGTCCGAAAGCGCCGTCCTGCAATCCGGGCACCAGTTAATGATGCGGTCGCCCCTATAAATGAGCCCCTTATCGTAAAGCTCGACGAACACCTTGGTGACAGCCTTGCTGCAGCCTTCATCCATGGTGAAACGCTCACGTTCCCAATCGCAGGAGGAGCCGAGCTTTTTGAGCTGGTTGACAATACGGCCGCCGTACACGCGCTTCCATTCCCACGCGCGCTCCAAGAATCCTTCACGGCCGATGTCCTTTTTGGTGAGGCCTTCCTTTGCCATCTGCTCTACAATTTTAACTTCCGTAGCGATGGAGGCGTGGTCCGTTCCCGGCAGCCACAGCGCCTCAAAGCCGCTCATGCGCTTGTAGCGGATGAGCACATCCTGATATGTTTCATCGAGCGCATGGCCCATATGCAGCTGCCCCGTGATGTTGGGCGGCGGAATGACGATCGTGTAGGGCGGCTTTCCGGTGTTTGGCCTGGCGTGGAAATACCCGTTCTTTTCCCAAAGGTCATAGAGGCGGTTTTCCACCGCGCTGTGGTCATAGGACTTGTTCATTTCCATTCTTTTCGTTTTCCTCCTTTGGATATTGGGGCAACAAAAAAGGTGTTCTCCTTCCTCAAAGGACGAAGAACACCCGCGGTACCACCTTTGTTGAGCATTCATGAAAAACGCTCCACTCTATTGCGCCTGTAACGCGGCGCTCGCGTTGGGGCTACTGCGCGTTCACCCCAAATGCTCCAAAGCGACCTTCCGTTTTTCCCTATGCCGGCGGCCCTTTCAGCCGGTGAAGCCGCCTCTCTGCTGCCGGGAATAACGTACTCCTCTTTTTCAACGCAAGTATACAATTTTTTAAAGTATAGCGCGCCATATAGCAGGCTGTCAACTATCCGATATCGGCAGCATGGTTTTCTCTACTGTTCCACACGGTTGCGTCCGCCTTCCTTCGCGCGGTAAAGATTTTCATCCGCACGTGAAATCAGCTTCTCCACTGTATCGGCGCCGTGCCGGAACACGGAAACGCCGCCGCTTACCGTAATGCGGACATCCGCTTCCCCAAACCAGGTCAGATGCTCCGTCTTATTCCGGATACGATCGGCAATCGCGTGCGCTTCCTCCAGCGGCGTATAGGGCAGAATGATTAAGAATTCCTCGCCGCCATAACGGCCAACAACATCCGTATGCCGGACGCTTTCCGAAAGACATTGCGCAAACCGGATCAG
>JAEYLA010000054.1 GCA_023461495.1 Bacillota bacterium
TCTTTGCCGCAACCACCAAGGGGAGGTTCCTTTCCCCGCGCAACCTGTCGGACCTCATCAACCAGACGGGTTATGTTGCGGTGCTCGCCATCGGTATGACGCTTATCCTCATCATCCGGCATATCGACCTTTCCGTAGGCTATGTCGCGGGGTTCCTGGGCGCCGTGTGTGCGCTGATGCTTTCAAAGGGCATGCCCGTAGTTGTGGTGATCCCTGTCATCCTGCTGTGCGGCGCTGTCGTCGGCCTCTATCAGGGCACGCTCGTTTCACGCATCAAGGTTCCGGCATTTGTGACGACGCTTGCGGGCATGTTCATCTTCCGCGGGCTACTCTCTATGGTCACGGCGGGCACCGGCACCATCATTGTGCGGGACGAGGCGTTTAAGGCGCTCTCCAACGGCTTCATCAAGGATTATCTGTCCACAGGGGAAGGCGGTATGCACAACCTCACCATTGCCGTCGGCCTCGTTGCCGTGGTGTTGATGATGGTTTCCCAGCTCAACAACAGGCGGCAGCTGCAGCGTTACCAGTTTAAGGTGAATTCCATGCCGATCTTCGTCGGCCAGCTCATCTTCTTCGCTGCCGTGATCATCGCGTTTATTCTGGTGCTTGCAAATTACAAGGGCCTCCCGTGGACGGCGGTGATCGTGGGTATTGTGCTGGCGATCTATAACTTCCTGCTCAACAAAACCCGCTTTGGCCGCAGCATCTACGGCATCGGCGGCAATCCGGAGGCCGCGGAGCTTTCCGGAATCAATGTCAGGAAGGTGACGCTTCTCGTATTCGCATCCATGAGTACGCTCGCGGCGCTCTCCGGCATGCTCTACACCTCGCGCCTGGCTTCCGCGACCCCGCAGGCAGGCCTTGGGTTTGAGCTTGACGCCATCGCTTCTTCCTACATCGGCGGCGTGTCCGTCAGCGGCGGCATCGGCAAGGTGACAAACACCATCATCGGCGCGCTCGTCATCATGTCGCTGACCAACGGCATGAACTTGATGGGCGTAGATATTTCCGTGCAGTATGTCGTCAAGGGCATCATCTTCATCATCGCGGTCGCGTTTGACGTGACGACGCGCGGCAAGCGTTAAAAGTAACTGCATTGCAGAAAAGGCTTCATAAAGACCTTCTTCCTCCCAATCGTAAAGCAAAAGCCGCCGGCATTCAGGCTGCCCGGCGGCTTTTGCGCACAAATAAAGCGGGGGAGGGGGAAGGGGGATTAGGATTATGCCACGGTGACGGTGCCGTCCGGCGCTACCGTTACCTGCATGCCGGTCTTGACATAACTTAAAAATTCATCGCCCAAAGAGTCCACGGTGGGCATGGAGCGGTCCGTCCACACATCGGCAAGGATCGCGCCCGCCGCTGCGAGCGAGTCGATGGGCTTGGAAAACAGCAAACACGCGGGCTGCTGCCCCAATGCCGCGGCGCAGTAGAGCACCATGCCGCCGGTGGTGGAGCCGATGGTCTGCGGCATGCACAAGGCGGTGCCCGCCATGGGCTTTTTGTAGAGCGCCGCGTTGTTCTGATCGGAACACACAGCTTTTTGATCGCCGGACATCAGGCTTTTCTGGAAGCTTGCCAGTGTGTTGAACCCCTGGGTGGAAACAAGCGCCGTGGCTTCAGCTTTGCGGGGGACGACGGGGCGGCCCTTGAATGTCTTCATGCGCGTGCACCTCCTGTGAGCAGCGTGAGGATTTCAGCGTCCGTATGGTAACGCGCGCTCGTATAGGTGCGCAGCTTGTTGGAGTTGGTCACCACAGGAACCTTCCCGCACAGGGGATTGTTCATGTACATCAGCGGACAAATGTCGGAAAGCACAATGCCCGCGGCTTTGAGTTTCGTGAATTCCGGCGTTTGTTCAAACGCCTTTTTGACATCCGGCGCCGCCGTAAATACGGTGGGGATCGCGGGCTTTTTACGGTTTGCGGCTTTGAGGCCGCTTAGCAACCGTTCCGTCCACTCCTTCAATTGCGCCATAGAGAGGTGCGGGCAGCCGACAAAGCAGAGTTTCGGGGTGGCGTCCGGGTTCTTCCAAATGCACGGGTAGCTGTTGCGCACGCGGAGGAGTTCCGCGCCATCTACCGCATAGCGCTTTGCGTCCGGCTGTAACAGCGCGCGGCCCTCGCGCTTTGCCTCGGGGGTCAGGCCTTCGATATGGTACAGGCCCACAGCGCCGTTTGATGCCGTGGCGGCGCCCATATCCTTCAAATACGCCTTTGCTTTATCCGTCAGCCCGTCGGGGAAGAAACGGGCAAGCCCCGTGATGTAGGGCACATCCTCCATCACGCGCAAGCCGATGGCGCTGCCCAGCACCTGCGCTTCGGGCAGCGTATCGGTTGTCACTTCGATAAGCCACGTTGCCTTGCGGCCTTCGTCTGTCAACAACCCGAAATAGGGCACATACTCGACGATGCTCCCGAACAGTTCAATGATGCCGGAATTGCGGTTGCACCGCGCGCCCAGCACGCTGTTTGCGTACACGACTGCGCTGCTCTCCGCCCAGCTCAATACATCGCCTTCACTCGGGATGTTTCCGACCTCATCCATATAGCAGGTGCAGGTAAAGGCGTTGGGATTCAGGATGCCAAGCGAAAGCAGTTGCTCCTCATAGGACGCCTGCTTCGAATACATGATGTTGAATACCAGCTTCTGCAGCGCGTTCTGCGGCACGTTGGGGTCAAGCGGGCGCGGGTCTACGCTGAACGCCTGGCCGGAAAGCGCCCCGCCGTCGATGAGCTGCTGCATCAGTGAATAGACGGGCTTCATTACCGAAAGCCCAAAGCTTGTGACAAGGTGGCCGTACTTGCCCGTGACAGGCACCATTTTTTCAGCGCCGAACGTCTCGCCGTACATCACGAGCGTCTTCATAACCTTTTGCAGCGCTTCTCCTTTTTCTCCATCCAGCAGCGCCTGCTGTTCTACGGTTAATTGCATCGGCTCCACCTCCTACACGCGCGCGGCGAGCGCATAGGCTGCGCGGGTGGCTTCGAGCACCTTGCCCGCGGAAAAGCTGTCGCCGATGTAATAGAGTTCATCCGCGGCCCGCGTCCGCTGCGCTTCAAAGAACAGCGCGTCGTCTGGCCTGCCGCCCATCGCCAGCACCACAAGGTCGGCTTTGAGCGTTTCGTCCCGCTCTTCCGGGCCAAGCTTCTTCGCCAGCGGGTTTTCAATGTTCTTGGGCAGAATCGGCTGCCAGGTGTTGTAGGGATCGGGCACGCCCGCGGAGACGTTGCGCCGGATGGCAACAGCATTTTTGCTCAAGCCCGTTACCTTGGCGCAGTTGAAGATCTTCGCGCCCGCCTGCTTCATGTAATAGAGCAGATGCCCGCGGTTGGCGGTGCAGACACCGTCCATCAGATGCGGCAGCATTTCCACCACGCTCACATCCCGGCCATGCTCGTACTTGAGCCAATAGGCCACCTCGCAGCCCACAACGCCGCCGCCGACCACCACGATCTCTTTTGCATCCCCGATGAGGCCGGGGTTAGCGAGTAACTCTGTCGCCTGCACGGTGTTCGCCTGCTCCATGCCGGGCAGCTTCGGCGCAACCGCGCGCGTGCCCGTTGCCACCACAATGGCGTCATACCCCTGTGTTTTGAGCGATTCTAGGGATGCCTCCGTCTGATAGTGGATGGTCAGCCGTCCGGTTTCCTGGGCAGCCTCCGCCATGCGGCGCAGGTAGGTCAGGTAATTCTGGATATCGAATTTAATGCGCGGCACGCTGCCGGGGACGATCTTGCCGCCAAGCGTATCGCTCTTTTCAAACAACTCCACCGTATGGCCGCGCTCCGCCGCTTTTGCCGCAAACGTCACACCTGCGGGGCCGCCGCCGATCACGGCGATGCGCTTTGCCTTCCCGATGGGCGGCATCGCTTCGGGCAGGCTGTGCTCAAAGCCGGTGCGCGGGTTCACGGCGCACTGCGGATGGCCGCCGTCCACAAACTCGTTGATGCAGCCTTCCTGGCAGCCGATGCAGGGGCAGATGTCCTCCACCTTCCCGGCAAACGCTTTCATGGGCCAATCGGGGTCGGCCAACAGCGGCCTGCCGAGCATGACCATGTCGCATTCGCCCTCGCGCAGCGCACGCTCGGCAATATCGGGGTACCCAAGCTTACCCACCGCCACAACGGGAACGGGAAGCCCTGCGTTGGAGCGGATGTTGTTTCTTGCAAAGTGCTCTTTGACAAGCTTTGAAACGGCGAGGAAGCACCCCGCGGGCATACCGGCCGGGGGATGCGGCAGCCACCAGTTGTCATAGCAGCCGAGGTCCACGTCAAACATGTCAACGCCCGCCTTGACGAGCGCTTCCATATACTTAAGCGTTTCCTGGATGGTGCGCCCGTTCTGGAACTTCTTGAGCGCGGGGATGTTCATGCCCTCGCCATAGGTTTCATTGAGCGCAAGGGAAAGATCGATGCGGTACATGATGGGGTAGCTGTCCCCTGCGCGCCGCCGGAGCTCCTTCACAAGGTCCACGCCAAAGCGCATATAGTCCGCATACGGCCCGGTTTTACGGCGGTTGAACGCGGGGTTGGTGAGCTGCTCTAATAGATACCCTTCATGCCCGTGCAGATACACGCCGTCAATGCCCGCGGCCTTTGCGTCCGCTGCGGCCTGCCCGGCGTTTTTGATGATCTTTTTAAGCTGCGCGTCGGAAAGCGGCATACATGGGATCTGGGGGATATAGAAGTTTGGGTTCATGGAGGCGGAAACGGGAAATTTTGTCTCGTGGATCAAACACTGCGGATTACCCACGCGGCCCAATCCTGCGGTCAATTGAATAAAGAGCTTGCTGCCGTATGCGTGTACGCCCTGCGCCAGATCGCGCCAGCCCGCAAACACGGTGCGGCTGCGGTCAATCCGCGGGAAATAGGAAAGGTGCCCGAGCTCGGTAATGGAATGGTCGATGCCGTGGCTGATGGGGATTAAGCCCGTGGTGATAAGTCCCACCCCGCCTTTGGCGCGCGCAAAGAAGTATTGCAGCATTTTGTCGTTGGGGCGGCCGGTTTCCTCGCACATGTCGATATTGCCCATGGGGGCCATCACAAGGCGGTTCTTGATGGTGAGCCTGTTGATCTGGATGGGGGAGAACATCGCGTCATACGGGTAGAGTTCCTTTGTCATGCGGCCCGTGCCGCCTGCGCGGTTCTCATTTTCCTCTGTGACCCAGCTGCCGTAGCTGTCCACCAGGGACTGTACCAAAGCATCCGTTTTCATACCGTTCCACTCCTTTGCCTTTTCATATTGGATGTGTAGATGAGAATTGCAACAAACCGAATCTGGTTCTGTTTTATGACCTAACCATATCACATTGTTAATTTATTTACAATAGAGATTTCTAAAAATCGCCACCGAATTTATTCAAAGTGCATGTGCTATAATCAAAGGAGAAGGAGTGTGAATACGATGGCGGCACACACCAATGCGGAACGGTCCCTGCTCACGCAGACGCGCATCCTGCAGGCAGCGCGGGTGCTTGTAAAAAGCCAGAGTTGGGAAGAGACAAAAATCAAGGAGATCTGTGCCGAAGCGGGCGTATCCATCGGCGCGTTTTACCATCACTTTTCTTCAAAGCAGGAGCTGATGAACCGCGCCTTTTTGCTCTTTGACGAAACGCTCGTGGAAAGCCTGCCCGGGCAGGCAGGTACCCCGCTCGAAGCGGTCAAGGAAGTGCTGCTGGCGCAGACCGCGTTTGTCGTAAGCGAGGCCGGGCCGATCATTACCGAATACTACAAAAACATTTTGATGGATAAAACCCGCTCCGCCGTCAACCCGGAGCGCGCGTATTACCAGCGCGTGCTGTTGTGCGTCAGCAACGCGCGGAGCGATTTCCGTGTGGACTTGGAACCCGGTTATATTGCGGAACTGCTCATCAAATTTGTGCGCGGCTGTCTCATTGACTGGTGCCTGCATGACTGCGGCTATGATGTGGTGGAACGGACAAGCATGGAGCTTGACTTCCTGCTCAGGGGTCTGGAGCGGCGGGCATGAAGCGGTACCGCTTTGGCTTCTCAAAAGCAGGGCTTGCCGCGTTCCTTCTTGCCATGCTCCCCAATATCCTGTGGGCGCTATTCCCGCCTGCAAACGATGTGCTTGCCGCAAATGCGGCGGCATTCCCCGTGTGGGAGGCAATTGCGTCTTTGAGCCAATGGCTGATGATCGCGGCGCTTATTGTTTTAGTCTGTGCGGATGCCGGGAAGGGACAACGGTCAAAGGCAATGCTGTACTGTGCCGCGGCTTGCCTTGTTGGGTACTATGCATGCTGGATCCTGTACTTTACCGGCATTGCCGGCCCGTGGCTGTTTATTGCAATGGCGGTGTTGCCCACGGCGTATTTTGCGCTTGTGGCACTGTGGCTCGAAAACAGGATCGCTTTGGTTCCCGCCGTACTGTTTGGCACAATACATATTGCGCTGGCGTGCGTTACCTATCTTTAAAAACAGGCAATAAAAAAAGACGGCCGGAATGGCCGCTTTTTTATGCCGTCAGAAAGAAATTAATAGTTCTCCGCAAGCACCTGGAAGAAGCTCAGGGGGTGCGCACATACGGGACATACATTGGGGGCCTCGGGGCCTTCGTGCACATGGCCGCAGTTGGCGCAGATCCACTTGACAGGGGCATCCTTCTTAAAGACTGTGCCCTCTTCGATGTTCTGCAGAAGCTTGAGGTAGCGCTCTTCGTGACGCTTTTCGATGGCGGCAACGCCTTCCATCATCTTGGCGATGTTGTCAAAGCCTTCCTCGCGCGCTTCCTTGGCCATGGTGGCATACATATCGGTCCACTCGTAGTGCT
>JAEYLA010000055.1 GCA_023461495.1 Bacillota bacterium
TGTCCCGCATGCCAGGCATGGATGCAAACGAAACATGACGCTTGCCGTTGTAGGTAAGCTCCGCGTAGATTTCATCCGTCACCACGGCAACATCCGTATCCTTCAATACGTCGGCAATCGCCAGCAAATCCTCGCGCTCCATGATGCCGCCGGTGGGATTGTTGGGGTAGGGCATGATCATTGCCTTGGTTTTGGGTGTAAGGGCCGCGCGCAGCGCTTCAGGCGTGAGCTTAAAGCGATTCTCATGCGTCATGGTAATGGGTACGGGAACACCGCCCGTCAGCTTGACGATGGGCAGATACGAAACATAATAGGGCTCGGGCACGATCACCTCATCCCCGGGGTTGATGATGGCGCGCAACGCAAGATCGATCGCCTGGCTGCCGCCAACGGAAATGAGCGTTTCCGGCACGGAATAGCCGCGTATATCAAAGCGTTCATCTAAATAGCGAAGAATGAGCTCCCGAAGTTCCGGCATGCCCGCATTGGAAGAATAGGGAATCCGTCCCGCGGACAGGCGTTTGAGCGCCTCCTTGCGGATGCCTTCGGGGGTAGGAAAATCCGGCTCCCCCACGCCAAGGCTGATGCAGCTGTCATCCAGGAAATCAAAATATTTGCGAATCCCCGAGGGCGGTATCTCCGTAACAACCTTTGCTACGAGAGTTTGACTATCCATACATCCTCCTTGATGCGCAGGCACACTCTTTTGTAAAAATACAATCTAGCGCGAATACACGAAACGTAATTACCGTTTATTATACTCATGTTCTCCCCTTGCCGTCAATCCGGGCAAAGCCGCTGACTGTACAAAAAATCGTCCGTGACGGATTGACCCGTCACGGACGATGCGGTATCTTTTACAATCTGTTATCTGGAGGCTTCCGCAGCCGCGTTTTTGCCCGCAATGCGGCCAAACACCAGGATATCCGCAAGCGCGTTGCCGCCGAGGCGGTTTTTCCCATGGATGCCGCCCGTGACCTCGCCCGCCGCATACAGGCCCGGAATGATCTCGCCGCCGGCGTTTATCACCTGCGCTTCTTTGTTGATCTTCACGCCGCCCATCGTGTGATGCACGGTCGGGACGCGCGCAGCCGCATAGAAGGGACCTTTATCGATAGGGTCGGAATACAGCGTGCGGCCAAACGCATCGGGCTCCTTGCTCTTGACATGGGCGTTAAAATCATCGAGCGCCTTCTGCAGATTTTCCGCAGGCACGTTGATCGCACTAGCAAGCTCTTCCACGGTCTCGCCCTTAAAGGCGCGGCCTTCAGCCACCAGCTGGTTGACGCTCTCGTTGAAGTTGTTCTTCTCTTCCCCGGTGGGGTAGCAGTGGGAGTCGAGCACGATCCACATCATGTGGTCCGGCTGTTCGAACAGCGCCTTTGTCATATCGTCGCGCCTGCCGCCTTCGTTGACGAAGCGGTCGCCGTTGGCGTTAATGAAGATGCGGCGTTCCACATCAAGCTCGATATTGCCCGAAAGGCTGCCCGTCTTGGGGTCGCCCAGCGGGAGAAGTTGGATGTAGCCCATCTGCACAAGCTCCGCCCCCACAGTCTGCGCCATCACGATACCGTCGCCGGTAGCGCCTGAATGATTGGTGCTCTGTACGGATTCATCGAGGTTGCCCCAGATGGCGTCATACTTCATGCGCATTTCCACATTCTTTGCAAAGCCGCCCGTCGCAAGTATGACCGCTTTTTTCGCGTTGAGCGTGATGGTGTTGCCGGTTTCACCCGTAGCGGTTACACCGGTCACACGGCCTGCATCCACGATCAGATCGCTCGCCTTGGTGTTGAGGAGAACCTCAATATTCTCGTGTTCATCCACATACTTCTGGTAGGTCTTGAAGAAGCCCGTTCCAACGGGATCCACCGGTTTGTGGGCGCGGGGCCAGAGGCCGCCCGTTACAGTGAATACGCCTTCTTTAAATTCCATGCCCATGGACTTGAGCCACTCAAGGCCGTCATACGCGTTTTCCACCATCGTGCGGACAAGCGCGGGATCGCCCTCGTTGTCGCCGCCCTTTATGGTCTGCTCATAATGCTTTTCCACCGAATCCTCGTTGGCAACGGCTTCCTCGGAACCGTCTTTGACAGCGTTGAACGCGCCGCCAGAGAGTATGGTATTGCCACCGATGCTCGCCTGTTTTTCAATGACGATGACGGATGCGCCGTTCTGGTTGGCCTGTACGGCCGCAGCCATACCAGCGCCGCCAGCGCCGATGACGATGACGTCCGCTTCAAGCGTTTCGTCCGCCGCCTGCTCCGTTTTCGCGCCGGAAACCGCCTTGAGCGCTTCTACATCAGCGCCGGCCTCCGCCATGCAGGCCGCAACGGCCTCCAATATCGCCTTGCTCGTTACCGTTGCGCCGGAAACCGCATCCACGCCCAGCCCCTGTGCAGCTACGATCGTTGCCGGAAGCTCGGAAATCGCTTTATCGCTGATACCCGGCGTTTCCTGATGTTCCACAACCTTCACGCTGACGATCTCTGTCGCGGAGACTTCCACTTCCACCTTCACGTCCGCATTGTTTCCCTTTGCGGATGCAGTGTATACGCCGGGCGTATAAGCACCACTTTGAGCCTCTGCAGGCGTCCCTGCGGGTGCAGGCGTCTCAAGAGCGGGGGCCGCCACAGGTGCGCACGCCGCGCCAAACACCATGAGCATTGCGAGGAGCAACGCCAGAATACCAGTCTTTTTCAAGATTTCCAACCTCCTTAAAAAATGCAGTGTGCGGTATCTTCGCACACTGCAAGTATAAAGCATAAAGCCGCTATCGACTCAAGCACATTTTGATAAATTTATAACTTAACGGGTAGCCATAATTCCAGATAAGGGCGCAGGCCTTTGTCGGGGCGAATCTCCACCAACAGCACCGTCCCCCACGGCTGCCCTGCGGGCGTCAGCCCGCGCCGGGCCGCTTCTTCCATCAGGGCGCCAAACACAACGGAGGGATCGCATAAAAACGATTCATCCGTCGTCATTATGGTATGCAGACAGTCCGCCGCAGGAAGGGAATGCGTCCTTTCCAGATTCAAGCCCCGTTGGAGCGCATGCTCCCGCCGCACGGCGTATCCAAGCGTACCGGACTTACATGCATGGGGGCACATGGCAAAGCACAGGCGGGTATACGGCATGGCCTTAATCCATTCCTGCATGGCGGCCTGCACGGCCTTGTCCTTTGAGATCCATCCGCAGGACGCATCATAGAGGAACAGCATATCGGGCGAGGCGGCAAACTCATAGCGGTTAAGCAGCGCGTCAATCGCGCGGATGCCCGTCAAATGGTCCTCCATCGCATCCGCGATGCCTCGGTAGTATGCCGCCATTCGCAGCGCATAGTCCTGCTGCTGCTCCATGCGGTTAAGAATTTCCCTGCGGTTGTCCGTTTCATGTTCAAACTGCTGCAATACGGATTTCATGGGGTATCCCATAGAGCGATATTTTTCATAGGAAAGCAGGCGGAACACATCGCCCGTATCGTAATACCGGTATCCGTTCTCCCGTTTTTTTACGGCAATGATCTTCTCTTTTTCAAAAAAATGAAGGGCTGCCGTCGTAATGCCAAGCAGCTTTGCGACTTCGCTGATGCGATACTGCACGTAAGACTTTTCCCCCGCTCTTGTTTGTATGTTAATTTTACAACAAATTAAAGCGTATGCATACCCATCAACCTCCCGTGTCCGTTCACATATTGTTTAAGGTTTTTACCTTTCCTTCGGCGGAAACGGATGCTAAAATACGAATTAAGGCGTTTATCGCCGCCAAAGCGCTTCTTTTGTAGGGAGGGCGATGGTGACGTTCTGTATATCTGAAGGAGGCTGTCCCATGCGCCTGCGCATGAAAAAATTCATATACGCGCTTTTTGCAACGTTGCTCATCCTTTCTTTTGCGGGCAGCGCCTATGCGCTAACCCCCCTGCCGCAGATCAGCATGCGACTGAAGTCCACGGGCAGCCATGTTTTGGCGCTGCAAAACAATCTTGCGGAGCTTGGACTATACGAAGACGATGCCGACGGCTCCTATGGTATCCAGACCGTGCTTGCCGTAAAGCGCCTGCAGGAAAAACTGGGCTTGCCGGCGGACGGTGCCTGTGGCCCGCTGACCATCCAGACCTTTAACGCATATATCTCGTCGGCTGCCGCAACGTCTTCCTCGGTGCAAAATACGCAGCAGCAGGAAGCTTCCCCGCTTGCCGGAAAAAAGATCGGCATCGACGCGGGGCATCAGAAGACGCCCGACCTTATCCTGGAACCGATAGCACCCGGTTCCTCCCGCATGAAACAGAAAATGAGCGCGGGGGCGGTCGGCGTCAAAACGAAAATTCCCGAATATGAGACCACGCTGATTATTGCAAAAAAGCTGCAGGCACAGCTCGAAGAAGCGGGCGC
>JAEYLA010000056.1 GCA_023461495.1 Bacillota bacterium
TTCGCGTGCTCGGGAGAGGCGATGTCCACCTCTTCCCCACGGATGCGGATGGTGCCGCCATCCTTTTTATAGATGCCGTTCAATATCTTCATAAGCGTGGACTTGCCCGCGCCGTTTTCACCGATGAGCGCATGCACCTCGCCCGCATTGACACAAAGCGCCGCATTGTCCAGCGCGTGTACGCCGGGGAAATACTTTTGTATGTTTTCCATTTGCAGCAGTACTTCAGCCATGGTGTCACCTCTTCACATTATTGTATACCGTACGGAACCACTGACAGCGCCCCACTTCCAGTTGCAGGTGCGCTTCTTCCCGGAGATTATGAATAAGATATAATTGAATGAATTTAGAAACTATTATGACCCTTCTTGTTTGGATCTATCAAGTTAGTTTTCGGCTGCCCGATTTCAAGCATATATCACGTAACGTTTCGCTTGAATTATAGCATACGAAAAATTGCATTGTCAATATACAATTCTCCCACTGCCACGCGTTGTGCGTCCGGAACCCTCTCCTTACAAAACCACCCGTTTTTCGGCATTTTTCGCATTATTCGCAAGGCATGCGCAGAAAAAATGTTATTGGCAAGGCAGGATATACTTCTCAAAATAGAGCGGCTTCCCTCGCTTGACAGTACAAGATACGCCATATTACAATAAGTGAAAGGTTTCGCCAGTTTTTTTTAAAACGGGAGGATATTCGTGTCCAACATCAAGGATGTCGCCAGGCTGACCGGGCTTTCCATATCTACCATCTCCAAGTACATCAATGGCGGGAACGTCCTAGCGGAAAACAGGGCGCTGATTGATCATGCCATCCGCACGCTCGATTTTAAGGTCAATGAAGCCGCACGCAGCCTGAAAACCAGCAAAACAATGACGGTGGGGGCGCTTTTGCCCTCTCTTTCCGTATCGTTTTTCTCAAGCCTGTTTTCCCTGATTGAAGAGCATCTGCAGCGGCAGGGCTATTCCCTGATCGTATGCAGTTACAACAACGATCCTGCGCAGGAGCTCAATAAAATCAAATTCCTCGCCAGCAAGCAGGTGGACGGTATTATCCTTGTGCCCGAACGTCTGGATGCGGACAAAGTGAATGCCATCAAGGAGATTTACAACCACAAAATCCCGCTCGTCCTGCTGGACAGATGTATCCCGGGCCTGGAATACGACCGGATTTTAGTAGACAATTCGGGCATCTCCTATGCCGCAGTGGAGCAGCTGCTAGTAAACCGCCACCGCCGGATCGGCATCATGATGGGGCCGAGCGATATTTCCACCGGCTACGAGCGTACTTTAGGCTATCAGCGAGTGCTTGCGGACTATTCGATCCCGCTCGATTCCGCCCTGATGCTCATGGGCGATTATACCTACGAAGCGGGATACCGGCTGTTCCTGGAGTTTATGGATATGCCCGAACCGCCTACCGCCATCTTTGTGACCAACTATGACATGACGTTGGGCGCCGTGACCGCAGCCTACGAGCGCAAGCTGAAAATTCCGCAGGATATCTCGTTTATCGGTTTTGATGAGGTGCGGCTAACTAAGATGTTCAACCCGCCGCTTTCCATCGTGATACAGCCGATGGAGGAAATTGCGGAGCAAACGGCGGCAACGCTGCTGCTGCGCATGCGGGAGGACTATACCTCCTTCCCGCTCATGCTCCGGCTCAAGGGAGAATTGCTGCTGCACGAGTCCGTCGCGACGCTTTGATGCTTCAAAAATTTGTTAAAATTAAAGCGAAACGTTTCGCGTACACTATCGCTTCCATACCGTCGAATACCGTTTTTTTTGAAATACAATGCTTTCTGAGGAGGAAACTGCTATGTTATTGGGCGTACCCAAGGTGCTCTCCCCCGAACTTTTGGCCACATTGTGTGAAATGGGCCACAGCGATGTGATCGTGCTGGGGGATGCAAACTTCCCCGGCAAGCGCTTTGCCCACGAGGGCAACTGCAAGTTCCTGCGCGCGGACGGCATCGGCGTGCCGGAACTGCTCGAGGCCATTCTGCAGATGATGCCCTGCGACAGTTATGTGCCCACCCCCGTCATGCTCATGGAGACCGCCGTGTGCGACGGGAATTTGGAAATCCCGATCTGGGAAACATATAAGGAAATCGTGGCCAAATATGAGCCGCGCGGCATGAGCGCCATCGGCTTTTATGAGCGCTTCCACTTCTACGAGGAAGCGAAAAAATCCTACTGCATCGTGCAGACGGGCGAAAGCGCCATCTACGCCAATGTGATGATCCAGAAGGGCGTCATCAAGTAACAGCAATGGAATATATAAAAATGCCCTGCGCGTTTTGCGCAGGGCATTTTCGGTTCGTACGGATTCGCTTGGTCATTCTTCCTGTGCGCAGGGCGGTACAGCCTTGGATGTCGCATTTGCAAAAAACAGTACGCCAGCCGCAAGCAATGCGGCCGCCGATAGCAGCAGGAACGCGACGCGGATGCCCCAAAGCCCTGTGAACACGCCCATCAGCGCGGGGAGCGCAGCGCCTCCCAGGCTCCCTACAGCGCAAATCATGCCCATTACCACGCCCGTTGCCCTGGGGCAGGCGGCCATGCCAAGGCTTGCGATCATGGGCCAAAGCGGGCCGCAGACAGCGCCCGATACCGCACAGAGCAGCAGCATGCCGACTTCTCCCGTAACAAAGAACATCGCTACCATCAGGAAGGTCAGCGCCGCAAAGCCAAAGAGCACCACGCGTTGCGGCTTTTGTTTTACCCTGCCGAACGCCATGCGCGAAAACGCCATACACAGCCAGAAGACCGCAATCCCATATGCACCGATGGCGGTCTGTGAAAACTCCAGATGAAAGAAGCTGTCAATAAAAAACGCGATGCCGCTCTCCACGCCGACATAGAGGAAAATCGCAACGCCCATCAGGGCGACCAGAGGCGTTCTCATGACGTGCAGGATGCCTTCCTGCTTCGCTTCCTTGACCTCCACCTTCGGGATACGGGAAAGCAGCAGCATGGGCAGCAGTACGAGGTATCCGATACCGGCAATGAGGAACACAACGCGCCAGGACGCGCCGCGCAGCATAAAAAACTCCGTCACCAGCGGCCCGGCCACAGCGCCAAGGCTAAATAAGCTTTGCACCATGTTAATGGCGCGCGGGGAATCATCGCCTTTGATATCTGAGACCACGGCGGCGGAAAGGCTTTCCGTCACCGCAAACCCCATGCCGATCAAAGCCACCGCCGCCACAAAAAATACCGGCGTACGGCTGAATACGGCAAGCGCGCATCCGGCAATGAAAACGGGCGTGAATATGGTCAAAATGCGTTTCTTGCCCACCCGGTCCGCAATGCGCCCAAGAAATATGGGCAACCCCGCCATCGCCAGAAACTGAAGCCCCGCGAGCGCACCCATCATGGCCTTGGTCAGTCCGAATTCCTCCGCCATGCGCAACAGCGCCAGCTGATAGCCGCCCGACTCAAAGCCAATAAAAAACGCCATGAGCCCGGCGATGGGCACAAACGAAAAAATAGCGCGCGGCGCGCGAACATGTGATTGCTGCATTCCCCAACTCCTGTGTACGATATTCAAAGACACTATACAGCATCTTACAGGAGCAAATAGGGCGCGTCAAGCAATGACGCGCCCTATCCCGGTAAAACCGCCCGGCTATGCCTCTGTGAGCATCCCATCCACAATGCGCACCACGCGCCCCGCGTGAGCCGCCACCTGCATATCATGTGTGATCATGACAATCGTGTGCCCCATATCGTTGAGCTTTTGAAAGAGCTTTAATACCTCCTGCCCGGTCCTTGTGTCCAAAGCCCCCGTCGGCTCATCGGCAAGCAAGAGCTTTGGCCCACCCACCAGCGCGCGGGCGATGGCCGCGCGCTGCTGCTGTCCGCCGGAAAGCTCGTTGGGTTTGTGCCCGATGCGCGCACTCATCTCCAGCAACTCCAGCTTTTCAAGCGCCGCCTCCATTGCCGCCTTGTGCGGCACGCCGCGCACCAACAGCGGCATCATCACATTCTGCAGCACCGTATATTTTGAAATCAGGTGGTATTTCTGGAAGATAAACCCGATCATGCGGTTGCGGATGACTGCCATATCGTCGTCCTCCAATTCATGGATGGGCAGCTGCATCAGATAATACTCCCCCTCCTGAAAAGCGTCCATGCAGCCGATGATGTTCATCAGCGTCGATTTCCCGCTGCCCGAAGGGCCGAGCACGCCTAGGTATTCTCCCTTTTTCACAGTGAGGGAAACGCCCTTTAGCGCCTCCACCACGCTGTCTCCTACAAAGAACCGCTTGGAAATGTTCCGAAGATCAATAACGTTTGCCGCCTGTTCCATCTTCCCCTCCTAGCTGGCAAGGATGCGTACGGCGGTAATCACCTCTTCCCCGTCTAAAGAAAGGGCAAGCACCATACCTTTGCTCACGTTTGAGAAATCGCCAGTACCGATCGCCATGCCCACAGGCAGCAGAAATGTCCTGGTTTCCCCGGAATAGGTCAGCGTTACGCTGCGCCCGGCTCCTGCCGCATTCATGCCCGCCTGCAGGGACTGCCCGTTTTCAAACGTCATGCCGCCGCTTGGACCTTCCCCGAAGCTGCCGGAAGGCATCTGCCCGCCGCTTGGGCGCTCTCCGGAATCGCCGGAGGGTCTCTGGCCTCCATTCGGGCGCTCTCCGGAGCCTTCAGACCCCTGCATACCGGAGCGTTCGCCGCCGGAAGCATCCCCCCGCGGCGCTTCGCCTTCTCCGGTTGTATCGTCCGACCCCCTACCCGCGCTGGAGGCTGTAGATTGCTCCGGTTCCCCCAAAGCGAGCATGACCTCGTTTCCAACAATCTTTTCCACCTTTCCATAGACGGTGGTCCCGCCGTTCTGCACGGCAGACTGTATGACGCCGTCCTGTTGGGCGTTGTTTCCCTCCTCCGTCTGTTTGACGGAGCAGCCGAGCAGCACTGCCGGCAGCAGCAGGCAAAGCGACAGCATGATGATTCGTTTCATATCGTTCTCCTTTATTCCAGATTCATGGCCTCGATCGGCACCAGCCGCGACGCCTTCCATGCGGGATAAAACCCGAATACCGTGCCCGTAAACACCGCGAACACCAGCGCAAGCAAATA
>JAEYLA010000057.1 GCA_023461495.1 Bacillota bacterium
TATTGATTGTATTTGTGATTTTAAAGGTATTTCAGCTTCTCAAGCCGAAGCTCTTCAATATCCTCTTTCTTTCGTTTTTAGGGCTGTGCGTTCTGTCTGTCGGGGTATATGAAGCCGGGCGGGCCTACCACAACAGCTTCGCCCGGATCAACGAGCAAGGCGTTGATCTTATGCTGTATCAGCCGTTTTCCGAAAACACCAGGGCGGCAAAGCTGGAGGAAGCTTCCACCCTGCAACTGCAGGAGAACATTCCACATCTAGACGGGGCGACGGCGCTGTATCCCCTGTATGCCGCCTTTGCCCAGGCCGTTTATCCGGCCGGAGAGTATGATCTTTATGCCCTGAAAGAAGGCACCGGCGCAAGCCTGGGCGAGGTCGTATGCACGACAACCGCAGACGCTTATGCAAGGCTGATGAACGGCGAAACAGACATTGTTTTTGCCGCACGCCCCTCACAGCAGCAGCTGGAGGAGGCCAAAAGCAAAGGCCTTACGCTGAAGCTGACGCCCATCGGGAAAGAGGCCTTTGTGTTCTTTGTGAACGCCCGCAATGAAGTAAACGGCCTCACTACAGCCCAAATTCAGGATATCTATGCCGGCAGCATTACAAACTGGAAGGAGGTGGGAGGCAACAATGAGACAATCCGCGCCTTCCAGCGCCCGGAAAACAGCGGCAGCCAGACGATGCTCCAAAAGCTGATGGAAGATAAACACCTGATGACGCCGCCCAAGGAGAATATCGCTTCAGGGATGGGCGATATCATTCGTGAGACCGCAAGCTACCGGAATTACCGGAATGCCATCGGGTATTCGTTCCTGTTCTTTGCAACAGAAATGATCCAGAACAATGAAATCAAGCTGTTGGAAGTAGACGGCGTTAAGCCTGAAAAACGCACCATTGCAAGCGGAGAATATCCCCTCTCCGCCGAATTCTATGCCGTTACCGCAGGCAGCGATAATCCCAACATCGACCGGTTCCTTGCATGGATCTTATCCCCGCAGGGACAATATCTGGTTGAAAAGACAGGGTATACCGCAATCGGCCAATAGCGCTACCCTATAAGCGTGCTTGCATACATAGCCTGCAAAGGAGGTTTACAGATGCTCGACGATACGGATGTGAAGGTGGAAGTGTATCTGCCATATGAATACATTGAGCCCATGCTCGCCGCCCTGACGGAAATCGGCGCCTGTGTTGTTGGCGCTTATGACTATGTGTCCTCCTATTCCCCGGTCGAAGGCACCTGGCGGCCTTTGCCCGGAAGCCGTCCCTTTCATGGAGAAGTGGGTGTATTGTGCCATGCAAAAGAATATAAGTTGGAATTTCGATGCCATAGAGAACGCATCAAAGGCGCTGTTACGTCCATCAGGCGCATCCATCCTTACGAGGAGCCGATCATTAACATAATCCCTTTGCTGTCCCTATAAATCGCAACGTCACCAATCGCCAAAGAAAGTCCAGCCCCTGCCGGGACGGACTTTTTTTGCTACACAGAAAATTAAAGTGCACCGTTTGCGGTACCATCCGGAGGGATTGCAAAAGAAAAGAGAACATGCTGCCCTAACATGGCATTCCTTTGCATATATTGCAGCAGAAGTAAAAAAGGGGGCCCCAGCTATGTCCATATGGCCAACCGGTACAAATCAATATTTACTCAATCAGGTCGCGTTGTCCAACTCCATCCGCAGGATATGGGTCAACAATAATCAATGGATCCGCGCATTGGTCTACAGCATTCTGTTTCAACTGGGCGATCAGGACGCCATACAGGCGCGCCTGGAACAAAATGCGGACGATCTTGCCGCCTTGTTTGCGCAATTTTATGGCCAGTCAGTTGGCGGCAGGATACGGCAAAACTATTTGATCTATATCCGTGCTTTAACAGCGCTGATCGAAGCGTACCGGACCAACGACGCCTCCGCCATCGCAAACCAAAGGCAGACGCTGTATGAGGTGGCCGATCAATTTGCGCAAATCCTTTCAGAAATCAACCGTTATTGGGATAGGGCCACCCTGCAGGCGGTGATTTATGGGCTTGTCAACTTCACGGAAACCCAGATCCTTCGGATTCTCGCCGGAGATTACGCACAAAGCATTCAGGAGTATGATGAATTTATGGATCAGGCGTACCATTTTTCGGATGACCTGACATTTGGCATATTAAAGCAATTTCAGGTATGAAATGGCTTTGCCGCAAAGCCCCTCACAATGGATAGGCCTTCTACGATTGTCCGGCGGCGGCAGATGGGTCCAAATCCCATCTATCGTTTTGCACACCGCGTGTATATAGGTGTCATAAACGCACCCACAGGAAAAGGGCAATGCAAAAATCCAGCGCACTTCAGGCGATGCCAGCCGCCATCGCGTTTGATTTTCACGCAATGTTCACTCATGACATAGTATATATTGTCTGTCACCATATTGTGGCAATCAATAATAAGGAGTGATGATTATGAGTGGCTGCCTTTTCCCCTTGCTGGCTATTGCTGCCGTTTGCTCCTGCTGCGGCAAACGTAACTGTAACTGCGGCTGTAGACGCCGTTAACCTGTGGTCCATAAAGGCTCCGGATACGAACGCCCGGAGCCTTTTTCCTTCTATGACAGCTTATCCGCATGCCCGGTTTTGGTCTTGGCTTCATACATGCGCTTGTCCGCCAGAGCAATCAATTCTCCGGGCGTCAGCCGTGAACCGTGCATGGTATATATTCCGACCGAAACCGAGCTTATAATGCGCCCGTCTCCAAGTTCAACATTGATCTGCTCGCAGATTCTCTCCATAACATGGCAGGCATCCTCATAGCCCGTATTGTTGAGGCATATCAAAAACTCATCCCCGCCATAGCGCGCCGCCCAATCGGTTTTAGAACGGATGCAGCCCATTAAAACGCTTGCAACCTTTGTGATCACCTGGTCTCCCGCCGTATGCCCATAGGTATCGTTAACACCTTTGAGATCATCCACATCCAGGAACGCAAGCGAAAGCGGGGTATCCGACATGGAAGCTTTGACAACATCCGCCGGCAGCCGTTCATCCACATAGCGCCTGTTGTAAAGGCCGGTCAACTCATCCTTCATAATCAGATCATTGATTTCTACAACAACATTTTTCATCAGCTGGCTTTCCGTATAGTTGCCGGTGCCAATCATCATCGTATCGGAAGCATTCTTCAAAAGCTCCAGCACGGCCGGATGTTGTGCATGCTCAATCGGAAGGGCTGTCACCATCATGATCGTTTCGGGCGCCTGCTCCAGCTTCATAAAGCATTTGTTTTCAAAATGTGCCCGGATCGAAATGCAGTTGTCGCATATCTGCTTCTCTTTCCAATATTCATGGCAAACCTGGCTGGTGACGGCACGCTTATTTTCCCGGTACTCGACCACAATTTTTTCGACCGGATCGACAAGCCGTACAACATCGTACATCTTATAGAAAAAAGCCAGATATCCTTCCAGTTGATCCAATGTGATCTTATCAATCATTTTATATTCCATCCGCTTTCAATACTACCATCATTATAAGTTTCTGCCACGATGTTGTCAAAATGCCTAGGCAATGCTTGAAAAAGCGATGATCAAAAAGTATGACCTTTTTGCGACCTTCAGTTTGGAATATCGTCGTTTATTACATAGGACAAAGCCCCTAAACGCTAGACGTTTAGGGGCTTCTTGGTAGCGGCGATCCGATTTGAACGGATGACACTCCGGGTATGAACCGAATGCTCTGGCCAACTGAGCTACGCCGCCATGCAGATGCGCACACCTTGCGGTATGCGCATCAATTGGTTGCGGGGGTGGGATTTGAACCTCACGACCTTCGGGTTATGAGCCCGATGAGCTACCGGACTGCTCCACCCCGCGACGTTCCGCTTCTCAGCGGCAAGTAATAGGATACCACGGTAAGCCGCCCGCGTCAACCCCATTTTTCAGAAAAGGTATACATCCATATAGAACCCGCCAATCCGCCTGCATGCGTGGCCATACACGAACTGCTCCATTAGACATACAAAACAAAAATTGCAGAAAGCGAGCCGCGGCGAATTGCCGCGGCTCTTATCGTTACAGCTTGGCACGCCTATTAGCGGCTGCTGGTGCTGCCGGGCATGTTCTGCTCAGCGTAGGCAATCA
>JAEYLA010000058.1 GCA_023461495.1 Bacillota bacterium
GTTGTACAGGGAAATCTCCTTAGTATATTGCTTGAGACCATGGATTACAGCCTTGGCGCCACCGCCCGCGCCCATGACCGCCACTTTCTTTCCATCAAGGGCTGTGACTTCCAAAAGCGCCGTGATGGCACCGTAACCATCGGTATTGTATCCCGTTAATACGCCGTCATCATTGACGATGGTGTTGATGGCGCCGATCTCTTTTGACATATCGTCCACATGGTCGATATAGTCCATGATCTCTTCCTTGTACGGCATCGTCACGCCCATGCCGCGTATGCCAAGCGCGCGCATGGCGTCTACTGCTGCCTTTGCGCCGCTTGGCTCAAAGGACACGTAGGTGTAATTCAGGTCCATATGGCGGAACGCCGCGTTATGGGTTTTGACGCCCATGCCGCCAATGCTTTTGGCAATGGAACAGCACAGCACGGGGTTTGACTTTGGCATCGGTTCCTCCGAAAATTCTTATTTCGCCTTGGCAGGCTTGCTCGAAAGCTGTGTCTGGATCACTTCGATATACGCTGCGAAGATGATCACGGCGCCTGTTGCGATGTACTGGTAGAACGTATCCACGCCCATTACGATGAGGCCGACCTTCAGCCCCGCAAACAGGATCGCGCCGAGCACGGTGCCGAACACGTTGCCGCGTCCGCCCGCCATGCTGGTTCCACCGATGGCCGCCGCCGCAATGGCGTTCAATTCATAGCCCTGGCCCGTGGTCGGGTCGCCGGTGCCGAGTTTTGCAATCTGGATCATGGCCGCAAGCGCAGTGCCGAGCATGCCCAGCCCATACACGAGCGCCTTGTTTTTGTCCACCTTTACGCCGGAAAGCCTTGTCGCTTCCTCGTTGCCGCCGATGGCGTACACATACATGCCGTGGCGGGTCTTGCGCAGCACGACGAACATGATGACCGCAAACAGGAAGAAGATCAGGATGGAGACGCGCACCGAGGGAATCAGCTCGCCGTCCACCATCTTGCGGTAGGTATCCGGCACGCCAAGCACGGGGTAACCTTTTGTGACAACATACGCAAGGCCGCGGTAGACGGACATCGTACCCATGGTGGCGATGAAGGGCTGGAGCTTGAGCTTGGTAACAAGGATACCGTTCAATAACCCGATGGCAAAGCCCATGACAAGGCCGATGAGGATGCAGAGGATGGGGTGTACGCCCGCGACTGCCGCCTGCGCAACGATCGCGCCGTCCAAAGCCAGCACGGAGCCTACGGAAAGATCGATGCCGCCGGTGATGATTACGCCGGTGATGCCGATGCCCATGAGGCCGTAGATGGTTGCCTGCTCCACGATATCGCGGATATTGTTGCCGGAAACATAGATCGGCTCAAGCGCGCCGAATATACCGAACATGAGAATAATCGCAAAGACTACGCTCAGTTCACGGCTGTTCTTTTTCCAAAAGTTGCTCATGCCAAACTTCCCCCTACTGCGTATGTGATAATACTCTCTTCTAAAAACTCGCTCTTCGCTAGCTCTGCGGCAATCCTGCCTTCGCGCATGATGATCATGCGGTCGCTCATGCCCATGACCTCTGTCAGCTCCGAGGACACCATGATAATGGACTTGCCTTCCTCCACAAGCTGTTCCATCAGCTTGTAGATTTCCGCCTTTGCACCGATGTCGATGCCCTTGGTGGGTTCATCCAATATGAGTACGTCGGCATCGGTGGAAAGCCACTTGGCCAGAATCACCTTCTGCGCGTTGCCGCCCGAAAGGCTGACCGTCATGAATTCCGGGTCATTGGGCGTAAGCCCTACTTGCTTTCCGACAGAGATTGCGTTTTTATACTTGCGCTCCCGGTTCACAAACGGCCCGTCCTGGAACTTCCGGATGCAGGCAAGCGCGATGTTGTCCGCGTTGTTGAGATTCTTGATGAATCCCTCCTCCTTGCGGTTTTCGGAAATCAGGCCGATCCCCGCTTTCACGCAGGCGCTCGGAGAGCTGTTGTCAAGCTTTCTGCCGTGCAGTGTAATGGTACCGGCGGAGGATTCATCCGCGCCGAATATGGCGCGCATGGTCTCGGTGCGCATCGCGCCCACCAGGCCGAAGAAACCTAAAATTTCGCCCTTGCGCAATTCAAAGCTGATGTCTTCAAACCCGGCGGGACCGCTGAGGTTTTCCACCTTGAGCACAGTCTCGGGCTCCGCGCAGCAGGGCTTAAGGCGCTGTGCAAACATGGACACATCGCGCCCGACCATGCTGTGCACCAGCTGTTCCTCCGTGGTCTCCTTGAGGTTCCATGTGGTAATGTACTCGCCGTCGCGCAGGACTGTCGCGCGGTCGCACAGCGCGAATATTTCATCCATCTTGTGGCTGATATACAAAATCGTAATGCCCTTCGATTTGAGATCGTTGATGATCTCGAAGAGCGTGTGTACCTCGGCGTTGCTCAACGACGACGTCGGCTCATCAAACGAGATGACCTTCGCGTTGAGATAGAGCGCCTTTGCAATCTGCACCATCTGCTTTTTGCCGGTGCTCAGATTTTTCATTTTCTCCTTTGCGGAGAACGTGCAGCCAAGCAGGTCAAGGAGCTTCTGCGTCTCCTTCACCATCTGGGCGCTGTTGAGGAAGGGGCCATTCACAATCTCGCTGCCCAGCATGAGATTTTCGGCCACGGTAAGCTCAGGAATGATGTTGATTTCCTGATGCACCTTTGCAATGCCATATTGAATGGCTTCGTAGGCGTTGTTGAATCCGACCTGCTCGCCGCCGATGAATACCTTGCCCTCTGTTGCCGGGAACATGCCGTGCAGAATGTTGAGCAAGGTGGATTTTCCCGCGCCGTTTTCCCCTAGCAGCGCGTGAATCTCGCCGCGCTGCACGGTAAAGGACACGTCATGGAGCGCCCTTTGGCCCGGAAAAATCTTGGTGATGTTCTGAAATTCAATGTAATTTTCCATTTCTGCACCATCCTTTTCAGGGTAATGATAGCGTAAAACCCGCCATCATGTCTATGCTTCCTTTCTAAAAGCACCGTATCTAAAACATTTGCTTTTAGAAAGGTGTCCGGGGCGGCATTGCTGCCCCGGACAAACGCCGCCGGCAAAGTCCTTTGGAACTTTGCCGGGACGGCCTTCGGGGATTAATTATTGAGTAGCGTTTGCTTATTCAGCAATCTTGAAGCCGGTCCAGCCGATGATTTCGGTGGCGGGCACATCAATGTTGGCGCTGTCGATAACAGCCTGCGGGGAATAGACAACCTTGGGAACATCCTGGCCGCCAAGCTTCCTCAGAAGCATCTCGGTGCCGATCTGGGACATGTAGTACGGGAAGGAGTCGACCGTGGCGGAAAGCTCGCCTGCCTTGATGGAAGCGCGCGCTTCGCTCGTGCCGTCGGTACCCACAACCAGGCACTGGCCGAGCTTGCCGGCAGCCTTAACGGCTTCGAGAGCGCCCATTGCCATGGTGTCGTTGTTCGCGTAGATGGCCTTGAGGTCAGGATACTGCTTCATCCAGATATCCACAACGTCCTTTGCCTTCATGCGGTCCCAGTCAGCGTTCTGGATGGCAACAACTTCAACCTTGGGGTTGTTGGTGGCAAACCAGTTTTTGAAACCTTCGGTCCTGGTCCTGGCCGGGGGTGCCTTGGGCAGACCCTGGACAATTGCGACCTGGCCTTCGCCGCCGATCTTCTCGTTGACCCATGCAGCCGCAAGCTCCGCAGCCTCCAGATGCCATGCGCCGACCGTCACGCCGATCTGGGGCATGAACGCATCGTTGACAACCGTAAGCTGGATGTTGGACTTGAGCGCATTCTCAATACCGGGTAGCAGGTTGCCCTCGGAGATGGGGGAGCACAGGATGCCGGTGTACTGCTTGTTGATCATATCGTTGAGCACAGCCAGCTGGCCCTGTTCATCGGTTTCGCCCTGCGCCGCGCGCACGTCGAGGGTGATGTTGTAGCCCGCTTCCTGCAGCGCTTTGCCGGCGGCCTCAGCGCCTTCCTTCTGCATGCGCCAGAACTCGTTTTCAAACGCCTTGCAGACATAGCCGATCTTCAGCTCGCCGTCGATTTTGGGCATGGGCCCGAGCAGGGCCTCCACATCCTTGTACTGCACGGCTTTGTCATAATGGTCAAAGCCCTGTTCCGCAACGTCCGCAGCAGCAAGCTCCGTGGATGCGGGTGCTTCGGTTGCCGCGGGTGCTTCGGTTGCAGGCGCTTCGCCCTGAGGCGCTGCGGTCGCAGCGGGTGGGGTGCTGGGGTTGGCGGCGCAAGCCACAAACGACAGCATCATGAGCAGGGTCAGTGCAACTGCCATGAGTTTCTTCATACGTGTTTCTTCCTCCCAAATTGTTCTTGGTTTTGATCGTTGGCGCCGAATTGTAGGCCGACATGTAGTATTGTACCCGATAAAGCAAGCCGCCATGAGTTCTCACGCCAACTTTCAGCATCAATATAGCACGTCAAGTCCAAGGTGTCAATCATCCAAAATTGTGTTTCTTGGCTTTTTGTTGGTTTCGCGCCCAGCGCGTGATACATTGCAAAGCGCTGTGTTTTATGGTATAATCCGCAGTTGAAAAGCGGCTGTTTCTTTTATTTTTTTGCGCAATGAGCGCGGAAGATTTGGCCTTCCTGTTCAAACTCAGGGCGTTTCATCCTTCTTTATGCAGCCTGTGCGCCATGAGGATTGTCGTTTTTGGCAATAATTTGTTGGACTTTGCCTTGTGTTTTTCATGAAAATCCAAATTTCAAACCAGTAAGGAGCAAAGCATATGAGCATCACCATTGCGGTATTGGGAAGCATCAATTACGATATTGTGGCCAAAGCCGTGCGCCTTCCCAATGTCGGCGAGACTGTTGACGGGTCCGGCGTAGACATGTATCTGGGCGGCAAGGGCACCAATCAGGCCGTACAGACCCGGCTTCTTGGCGCGCATACCTATTTTATCGGATGCATCGGCGCGGATTCCCAGGGCGAAAGCGTCCGTGCGAATCTCAAGGCGCAGGACGTAGACGACCGGTTCCTGTATACGCTCAACGATCAGCGTACGGGATGCGCCGTCATCTATGTGGACGAAAACGGGGACAATATGCTTGTGCACGCGCCGGGTGCCAACAAGGCCATTACCCGGGAAATTGTGGACTCCGCAAAGGCGCAGATCCATGAGGCCGACGTATTCATTACCCAGAATGAAATCAATGGCGATATGCTCGCCTATGGCCTTTCCCTTGCAAACTCCCTTGGCGTGACCACCATTTTGAACCCCGCCCCTGCCGTCCCCATCCCCGACGAGGTATACCCGCTGGTGGATTACATTACCCCCAACGAAACGGAGAGCGAAGCCTACACCGGCATTTTGCGCTCCAATATGCCGCTGGATCAATGGGCCCGCGCCAACGCGGAGTGGTTCATGAAAAAGGGCGTCAAGCACGTGTTGATCACCATGGGCGAAAAGGGCGCGTATTATTATGACGGGAAGCAGGAAGTCCGGCAGAGCGCGTTCAAAATCAAAGCTGTGGATACCACTGCCGCGGGCGACGCCTTCAACGGCGGCCTTGCTTACGGTATTGCAAACGGCTGGGAGATTGAAAAGAGCATGGTGCTGGGGAGCGCCTGCGGCGCAATGGCCGCTATGACCATTGGCGCGCAGAATTCGCTGCGGCCTATGCAGGATGTGCTGCAATTTTTGAAAGCGGAGGGCCATACCCTTGCCTAAGGCTGTCATATTTGATATGGACGGGGTGCTTGTCAATTCCGAACCGGTTTACGACGTATATCATCAGGATATCGCGCAGCGCCTTGGCATCATCATTACCGAGGAGCACGAGCGGCGGTTCCGCGGCACGCCTTCCCGCAAGATTTATGAGGCCATTATCGAAGAATTCGGCGTGCCCGTCACGGCGGACGCACTGCTGGAGGAAGAAATTGTGGAGGTCCGCAAATTGTTTGCAGACGGCAGCATTCCTGCAATGCCGCACGTATTCGACCTGTTGCGCCATCTGAAGCAGAACGGGTTCCTGATTGGCGTCGCCACCTCCAACTATCTGTTTAACGTGGAAAGCATCCTCCGCCTGAACGGCGCCGCGGAACACGTAACACAGATCTCCAGCATGGAATCCATCTCCCGTCCCAAGCCCGCGCCGGATGTGTTTTTGCACGCCGCGGAGGCGCTGCAGGTAGCCCCTGCCGATTGCGTGGTGTTTGAAGACTCCCCAAACGGCATCCTCTCCGCAAAAGCCGCAGGCATGAAGGTAATCGGTTACGCCAACCCGGAGCAGCTCGCGCTTGATCTGTCCGGGGCGGATCGCATCATTGCTTCCTTTGATGAAGTAACGGCGGCGGATGTAACGGCTCTATTGGAAAACGCATAGACGCAAACCGAATGGCGACCTCACGCGAGACCGCCGATATCCCGGAGCCGGACGGCAACCGTCCGGCTCCTTTTTCCTCCCTTATACGCTGTGCGACCCGCCACTGCGTATTTGACAATGCGGTGTGCCAGGTTGTATAATGTTCACGCTGTGCAACCTTACGGACATGCCGTTTCGATATGGCTTGTGCAGAAAAAAACATATGATGCACCTATAGCTCAGCAGGATAGAGCGTCCGCCTCCTAAGCGGAAGGCCTTGGGTTCGAATCCCGATAGGTGCGCCAACAGAACACCGCCCGGCATAGCCGGAGCGGTTTTTT
>JAEYLA010000059.1 GCA_023461495.1 Bacillota bacterium
GCCGGGAAGAAGTTGCGATCCTCCAGAACGCCAAATATCCGCTGTGTGGAGCCGCAATAGAGGGCGAGCATATTGCTGTTTTCGTTGTAGAAATACGTGGACGCAAACTCCGTATCCACATACACAACCTTTCCGCCATAAATAAGGGAGGTGCCCTTGACCATCGCCTTGCACTTCTCGTAATCTTTCCTGTTTGCAAAGCGGTACAGCGTGAGGCTTTCGCCCTGCTTATTCATGACGGCGCGGGTCTTTGTCACCTTGGGCGCAGAAGCGAATACGAACGGGGTGGCTTCCGTGGTGATTTCCTTTGCGTCCGGAAACACTTCCCTGATCCATGCTTCGTTGGTCATTTCTATCGCGTCGTAATCGTCCAGCTTCGAAACATAGTCCGAGCCGATAAGCCGTACCTTATCCCCGAACCGCTTGAAATACGAGCGCGCCGCGGCTTCCCCGCCATAGTAGACGTTCACCTCTACATAACCTTTGGTATCATATAATCCAAACGCGGCGATTTCAAATTTACCATTCGTACCTATCTGTTGAAGTACATCATACAGCTCTTTATAGGAATACCTTCCCTGTTCAAATACCAAAACCTCAGGATGGGAAACAAGTGCTCTTATCTCCTTTTTTCGTTGTTCCGTGACTTTCACCAGCATGACACCCGCTTTTTGATCCTTGGTAATATAAAGCGCCGCCACATCATCGGGATAATACTCCTCCGGCTCGGCGCGCGAGGATACTCCCTTTGCCTTGCGCCAAGCTAATTCCAGCTCATCGAACACCTCGTGCGCCGCATCGGCGGAAATCGGCGTCGTTACAGCCAGCGCACCCACAGGAAACGCCGTAAACAGCAACAGCATGCAAAGTATTGCGGTGAAAAACCTCCTGTACATAAAAGCCCTCCTTCTTCCGTCATAGTAGTGACGGAGGGAGGAGGGCTTTTGTTGCAAAAATCAGGGTTATTTTCCTAAATTATCACATGGAGTCATCTGTCGGCAAAAAATGTTACCGGATCGCCTTCAAAAAGCCGGATCAGACGATTCGGCTTTTTTGCGGGCTCCGTTTGATGCTTTTATTCTTCGTCGAGCGTATCGATATCGTTATAGTCAAGGCCGGACATATCCACCAGGCTCACGGTCAGCATCTTTTCCTCGCCATCGCGTGAGATGCTCAGCGTAATGGTCGTGCCGATGGGCCTGGCGTTGACATACTGCGCAAGCTCATTTTGCTCGGTAATGCGGATATTATCGCAGGCGATAATGATATCGCCCGGCTTTAAGCCCGCAACGCTCGCGGGACCGCCGCGCACAACACTCACAACCAGCACGCCGTTTGAAAGGCCCTGCGCCGTAAGCTCTTCCTGCGTGGGGGTTGCAATGTGCACGCCCAATGCCGCGCGCTGTACCACGCCCTTTGTAATCAGCTGCTCTGCAATCTTTCTGACATCGTTGATGGGAAGCGCAAAGCCCAGTCCTTCCGCCGTAATGGCCATGCCGTATTCGTCATAGCCCGCGTTGATGGTCTTTGCCGTATTGATGCCGATGACCTCACCGTTCATGTTGAGCAGCGGGCCGCCGCTGTTGCCGACATTGATGGCGGCGTCCGTCTGGATGTAGGTGTTTGTATGATCGCCTATGGTGATTGAGCGCGCTCTGGAGCTGATGATCCCCATTGTAACCGTACCTTCAAGCCCTCGGCCCAGCGGATTGCCTACGGCCACCACATAATCACCCACGCGGATATTAGCGGAGTCGCCAAGTTTTAACGGCTTGATGCCAGCGCGTTCAATCTTCACAACCGCAACGTCGGAGATGGTATCGATCCCTACGAGCTCCGCCGCAATTTCCTCACCATCGCTCAATGTAACGGCAAGCTTTTTCGCCTTTTCCACCACATGCGCGTTGGTCAGGATATACCCCTCCGAGGAAATGATGAATCCGCTGCCCATTCCCTGCAGCAGCGATTCGGGATCCTGCTCCGCAGCGCCCTCTCCGTCTCCATAATTGAGTATGCCCACAACACTGGGCGCAACCGCATCCACAATATCCGGTATAGGGTTTCCCTGCGCGGGCAGGAACGGCGCTGTGCCATCCAAATCCACCATAGGCCGTTCTGTTGGCGCAGGCGTTGGAGAAGGCTGCGGCGTTGCACTGGGCGCGTTCGTCCCCGATGGCGTTTGTTCCGGCAAGGGTGCGTAGGGCTGGCTGGCGGACTGTATCAATCCCGCAAGCAACATGCCGATGATGAGAAACACCGACGCCACCACAATCAGCAAAAGTACGATCCGTCCGCCCGAATTCCTCGGCGGCTGCGGATCATACGGATTGTTCATGTTTTCATAGTAGCTCTCGTAATTCATGGCGCTCTCCTTTTTTATCTGCATGCCGCAAATTCTTTTCTATGCGCATCCGGGAAAAATCCGGGCACGGTTTTTAACCGTCTTTTTTTTCATGCCTTGGCTTTAACATCGCAGGGCTATGCTTTAATGTAAACGTAAAACGCGTCCCTGCACCGGGCTTGCTCTCTACCCAAATATCCTGCCCGTGTTGATCTATTATACTCCGTACGATGGAAAGTCCCAACCCCGTTCCGCTCTGCGCGGAGGGCGTATGCGCCTTTTCCACTTTATAAAACCGTTCAAATACATGCGGCACGTCCTCTTCCGGAATTCCGCAGCCATGATCCTGCACCCAAATCTGTGCAATCCGCCTGTCTACAAGCCGGGTGCCGATGGTAAGCCCCTTGCCCTCCGGAGAGAATTTGATTGCATTGTCAATGAGATTTCTGAGCACCTGCGCAATCTGGTCCGCATCCGCCTCCACAAACAGGTTGGGTTTGTAGAGATGCAGCGCGACATCAAGCTTTTTCTGGTTCACGCGCGCCTCAAACGTGACAAGCGTCCTCAGCGCAAGCTCATTGATATCAAACCGTGTGCGCTTTAGTGCAAACTGTCCGCTGTCGATGCGCGCAAGATCAAGTAGGTTGTTGACCATACTTGTCATGCGCCTTGTTTCCGCCAGGACAAGCCCCAGATATTCCCCATGCTTTTCAGTTGGGATGGTGCCGTCCTGTATGGCTTCCAAAAACCCCCCGATGGAGGTCAGCGGGGACCGCAGCTCATGGCTGACGTTTGCGACAAGGCTTCTTCTCATCTGCTCAAGATCGTTCAATTCGTTCGCCATCACATTGAAGCTCTTTGCAAGCTGCGCCACTTCATCGGATCCTGAATCGTCAAGCCGTATTTCAAACTCCCCCTTGGAGTAGCGCCGTACGGTCATATTCATATCGGTAATCGGCTTTGTAATATGCGTGGTCAGGTAGTACACCGCGAGCACCGCCGCCGCCACCGCCATCAGCGCGGTCAGCAATACATCAAGGTATACTTTGGCAATGGAAGCATTGACGGCGCTCATATCAAGGTGCATCATAATCACGCCGTCCGGCATACCGTCGCTCTTGATGACCGCGCGCAGCAGCGTCATCGTCGGCATATCCGTCATGCCGGAAAACAAATTGTCAATGAGCACGCCTTCCGCGTTAAGCATGGCCTTCGCGCCGTTGTCGAAGCGGAGAAGGCCCTTGCGCTGGAATTTGACGGCGCTTTCCCCCGGGAAGAGAGTAATGCCGGGCAACGTCACGCTGACAGGATTGCTCCCTTCGGTAAGCGTGGGTGCTTCCACAAAAGCTCCCCATTTTTTCTCGGATTCCACATTGTCATAGAACGAGACACTGTTGCCCAAGGAGTCGATCACCTGGATGAGCCCATCATATTTTCGCGCAATGGTCGTGAGCTCGTCTCTTGCGACTTTGCGCTTTTCCTCAAATACATATTTCTCGATGAGTATGGTGTTGATTTTTTCCGCTTCCCTTCTTAAGGATTGCTCCTCTTCCTGCAAATACTGGTTTTTAAACATATTGGAAACCGTTACCCCCATCAGCAGCAGCAAGCCAAGGATAACGGCCAAATATGTGGACAGCATGCGGGAAAACAGCGTTTTGAAAAAATCCTTCCTCATCGCGTCCTATCTTATCTTATTACGCATCGCGCGCGGATTCAAATTTGTATCCCACGCCCCAAACGGTCTTGATCTGCCATACTTCGCGCTCGCCCAGCTTTTCACGGATGCGCTTGACGTGCACGTCCACCGTACGGCTGTCGCCAAAGAAATCAAACCCCCACACCTGCTCTAAAAGCTGCTCGCGGGTAAACACCTTATTTTCATGGGAAGCGAGGAAATATAAAAGCTCGATTTCCTTGGGCGGCATCTCAATCGCCTTTTCATCCAGCGTAACGGCGTAGTTTTCCAACGATACCGTAAGCCCGGGGAATGTGACGATGCGCTCGGCTTCCGGTGCCGCGGAGCGGCGCAGCACCGCCTTAATGCGCGCCAACAGTTCCTTTGCGTCAAAAGGTTTTGACATATAATCGTCAGCGCCAAGATCAAGCCCCTGCACCCGGTCGAGCGTATCGTTCTTCGCGGTGAGCATAATTACGGGCACATCGCTTTCCTCGCGGAGCTGGTGCAACACCTTCCATCCGTCTATGCCGGGGAGCATGACGTCAAGCACCACAAGCGCGGGCTTTGTTTCCCGGAACAGGCTAAGCGCGGTATCACCGCGTTCGCCCACCTGCACGGAATACCCTTCCTTATTGAGATAGAGCTTGATGATTTCAAGTATATTCCTGTCGTCGTCGATGACCAGTATCGTATTGTTTTCCACAGGCGTATCCCTCCTGATAAGGCCCCTCTATTCGGGGCAATTTCTTTCTTTTCTCGCACAGCATGGAGAAGCCGCCTGAAAACCCGCGTAACGCTTTTGGTCAGCGCGCCTCCACCTCTATGCCATTTTTCTTGAGCAGCGCCGAAGCCACGCCGTCCCCCGCGCGGGTGCTGCCGGAAAATGTGCCGTCATAAATGACGCCCGCGCCGCAGGATGGGCTGTTCGCTTTGAGTATTGCCTTCTCAGCGCCCGATAGACGGGCGATCAGGAGCGTTTCCTCAGCGCCCATGACAAACGCCTCCGTTACATCCTGCCCCGAGCGGTTATAGACACGGGCAGCGCCATTGAGCACCGCCTCGCCATCCCCTGCCAGGATCTCCGCTGGAAGTCTTGGCACGGGCAGCCCACCCAGCTGTTCCGGGCAAACAGGAATCGCTTTCCCTGCCCGCAGCAGGGCAATGATCTCTTCATCGGGCTTGGCCTTTCCATCATAACGGCAGTGTACGCCGCACAGGCATGCGCTCACCAGTATCATACCATACTCCTTTTCTTCCGGGGCTTTCCAAACAGAAAACTTACTATGAATTTTGCAGTTTTGCCGCAATTGACATCCCCGGTCAGGCCCTGCGGACTTGACCAGGGATTGGTGTCTAATTTCTATTTGAGCGTCACGACCGTCACGCCCGCGTCGCCCTCGCCATAGTTGCCCAGGCGGAACGTCTTCACCTTTGTATGCCGCCGCAAATAATCCTGTATGCCCTTTCTGAGTGCACCCGTACCCTTACCGTGGATGATCTGCACCTCAAGGCGGCCGTTGAGCACCGCGTCGTCCAAGTACCGGTCCACTTCCATGAGCGCTTCATCCACCAGTTTGCCGCGCACATCAAGCGAGAGCCCCGCAGGCTCGCGCGTAGGGTCAAGCGTCAGCTTGGCGCTTGCTGACGCGGGCTTTACGGTTTCCTCAATCAAACGGATATCCGAAAGCCTGGCCATCATTTTGATGACGCCCGCCTGCACCTGTACCTCGCCTTTCGCGTCGGGTTCCTTCAATACCGTAGCGTTCTGGCCGATGTTGATTAAACGCACGCGGTCACCGGGACGTACGGACTTGGGCGCTGTCCCTTTCTGTTCCTGCTGGGCAATGGGGTCCAGGAGTGTTTCCTCGCGTTTTCTTGCGGCGTCCCGCGCATGCTGGATGGCGCGCTCCACCTGCCGCATATCCAAGCCCTTTAAGGAACGCAGGTTGGTGATGATCTGTTCCATTTCCTCGCGGGATTGGCGCACAATCTGGCGCGCTTCCTCCTTGGCCTTGGCACGAAGCGCCGCTTTTTCGCTTTCAAGCCGCTTCTTCTCCGCCTCAAGCTCGCTGCGCAGGCGTTCCGTCTCATAGCGCAGCAATGTCGCCTGCTGCTTTTCCTGCTCCGCATGCTGGCGCTGGCTCTGCGCACTCTGGATCACGTCCTCAAACTGCACGTCCTCCTGCTTTAAGAAGGCGCGCGCATGCTCGATCACATCGAGCGAAAGCCCAAGCCGCTGCGCGATTTCAAACGCATTGGATTTTCCTGGAATGCCTACAAACACGCGGTAGGTCGGCGCAAGCCTGTCCACATCAAATTCCATGGAGGCGTTCTCCATGCCTTCATGTGTGAGTGCAAAGGCTTTGATTTCGCTGTAGTGCGTCGTCGCCGCCGTCACACAGCCGCGCGCGTGCAGGGTTTCGAGTATACTCATGGCAAGCGCCGCGCCTTCCACGGGGTCCGTGCCCGCGCCAAGCTCATCAAGCAGCACAAGGGAGTCTCCGTCCGCCTGCTCCAGGATGCGCACGATATTCTTCATATGCGAAGAGAAGGTGGAAAGGCTCTGCTCAATGCTCTGCTCATCCCCGATGTCCGCAAACACCTCTCTGAACGCGCACAGCTTCGTACCCTCCGCCGCGGGCACAAACAGCCCGGCCTGCGCCATGAGCGTAAACAGGCCGATGGTTTTTAACGTGACCGTCTTGCCGCCTGTGTTGGGGCCGGTGACGATGAGCGTCTGGAACGCGTCGTTGAGCCAGACGTCGATGGGTACCACGCGCTCCGCGGGGATTAATGGATGCCTGCCGGAAACAATCCGGATGGGTGCATGGGGCGCAATCGCCGGGCGGATGGCGCGCATCTCCCGTGAGAGCATGGCTTTTGCAAATATCAGATCAAGCTCGCCCAGGATGCCGATGCTTTCATACAGCTCGTCCGCGTACGGCTCCACCATCGCGGTCAACGAGGCTAAAACGCGTTCGATTTCCTCCTGCTCCATGCCGATAAGGCGCTTATGCTCGTTGCCAAGCTCCACAACCGCCATGGGTTCGATAAACAGCGTCGCACCGCTGCCAGATTGATCGTGCACCAGGCCCGGCACATACTGCTTTGCTTCCTGCTTCACCGGCAGCACAAAGCGCCCGTTGCGGATGGTGATGATCGGCTCCTGCAGATATTTCTGGAACGTGGTGCTTTTGACCATGTTGTTGAGCTTTTCCCGCGCGCGCTCATTGACGATGCGCATCTGCCTTCTGATCGAGGCAAGCTCCGGGGAGGCGGCGTCTGCTACCTCCTCGTCACTGACAAAGCAGCGGGCGATGTCCTCTTCCACACTGCGGTGCGCGCAAAGCTGCCCCGCCATATAAGAAAGCAGCGTTGGCGCGTCCCCCTGCGTCAGGCATTCACGCGCGTTGCGGCTGACCTTTAAGCACCGGGCAATCGCCAGAAGCTCCCGGATGCTTAAGTACAGCGCCGCATGGATGCGTTTAAGCGTCGGCCGCACATCCGTAAACCCTTCGATGGGGCTTTGCCCGCCGTGTAGAAATACGCTTTCCGCTTCCGAGGTCTGCTGCAGGAGCGTATTGACCTGCCCCGCGTCCTCGGCAGGGCGCAGCGCACTGGCATTTTCCCGGCCGACTTCGGACGCCGTCATTCCCTGCAGGCGTTCGATGATCTTATCAAATTCCAATAGAGACAATACTCTATCTTCCATAATTTCCTCCTGCTATGTTGTAAGCCCCCGCGCCCAATGCCCGCGGGTGGTGCCACGGCGGGGCGGGATTGTTCCATGAAGCGCCCCGAAGGCGGCGCGCACGCGCTCCTCCACCTCGCGCTCCGATTCATACACGAACTCCAGCGCCAGCAGTTGTGGCGTTGGAAGCTCGGAAAGCACATCCAGTATGTCCATAACCTCGCAGTTGCGCACGCGCGTTAAACATCCGCCGGTTATATCGCGCAGGGCGTCAAGCGGAAACACGCGCCCTTCCGCATCGGTAAGCGTATGCGTCCGTTCGCAGCCCGCGCAGCCGTTTTCCCTGCGCTGCGGGCAATGCCACAGCTGCATAAGCTGCGCCCTGCCATATCCGTACACCCCGGCGCCCGTCTGCAGGAGGATATCCCGAAGCTGCGGCTTATTCAACTCCAGCGATAGCAGCACCCGCGTAAATCCCAGTTCACTTAGCTTTGCGACCGCCTGCGCGTTTGTGGCGTTGCACAGGTATCCGGCGATGCGCTCCCCACGCAGCAGGGGTGCCTGCGATGCGTTCTGCGCCACGCCGCCGTCCACAAGCCCGTCCGCGAAGATTGCTGCCCAGCGCTTGCCCGCACTGCCCGAAAGATCCACCGCGGGCAGCTGCATCAGCAGCTCCTGTTCAGCTGAACGGAAGCTTTGCAGCTTTTCTAACTCCTCTTTCGCCCGCGTGATGTCCCTTGGCTCCAGCGCAACATAGTCTGCTCCCGCCGAGAATGCCGCCTTGGCCCGCGCCGCGTCAGGAACGACCGCAAGCACGCCGGGACGTTTTCCCTCATGCCGTACGAACTCCGGCAACGATACTTCCGGCCGTTCATTTCGGATAATCAGGGCTTTTTCCAGTGCCTCCACGGCACTGCGCCGAAGCGCATTGAGCGTGGATACGGGAAGATAAGCAGGCGTCGGCATGTCCACCGCATGCCCTTTGTCTGCAAGCGCAAAGGGCGTATCCCCGAGCTTCCCAATCTGCGCAAGATACCGCGCCGTATCCGGCTCGGTCTTTGCCAACTCCACAACGTCCCCCTGCTCCCTCGCTGCGATGCCGTCAAGGCAAAGCGTCAGCGTCGCGGGTTCGCCCACAATAAGGCGCAGTTGTACCGTTATGGGCCGCTTGCGCCGCTCTATGCGGTAGGTTTCCTGTTCCTTTGCAAGCGGTGCGTCTGTGCCGCTCAATATCCCCCGCGCATCAGCAGGCACATCCCGTCCATAAAAATAGCCTGTAGACGCGCCGCGCGAAAAAATGCGCTGCAGGGAGGATAGCTCCTCTTCAAGCGTTTTCCTGTCCGCGCCGTCGATCGCCATGCGGTAGGCACGGGTCATTGCGGCAACATATTCGGGCCGCTTCATGCGCCCTTCCAGCTTGATGCAATCTATGCCTGCCTCACTGAACTCTTCTATGTGAAAAAGCATGGAGAGGTCGGAAAGGCTTAACGGATACATCTGCCCGACGCCGTCAAGCGAATAGACCTTGCGGCAGGGCTGCGCGCATGCGCCCCGGTTGCCGCTCCTCCCCCCCGCGAGGGAAGAGAACAGGCACGCGCCTGAAACGGAGGTGCACAGCGCGCCGTGCGCAAAGCACTCGAGTTCAACGGGACTTACTCTTCCCAGTTCCCGGATACGGTCAAGCGAAAGCTCCCGCGCAAGCACCACGCGCGTCATGCCAAGCTCATGGGCCATTTGCAGCCCGTTTTCATCATGGACGGCCATCTGTGTGCTTGCGTGCATCGTCAGTTCCGGCAGCGCATGCCGCAATATCCTAGCGAATCCAATGTCCTGCACAATGACGGCGTCCGCGCCGATTTCATATAAATAGGCGGCGTAAGAGAGCGCATCGGAAAGCTCCCTGTCGAGCAGCAGCGTATTGACCGCCACATACGCCTTGACATTGCGGATGTGGCAATAGTCAAGCGCCGCCTTGAGCGCGGCGTCATCAAAATTCCCGGCGTAGCGGCGCGCGCTGAACGCGCTTCCGCCCAAATAAACGGCATCCGCCCCATTTTGCACGGCGGCCGTGAGACTATCTCTTTCACCCGCGGGCGAAAGCAATGTAAGCGCCATATGCGCCTCCTTTTATCATAGAAAAACAGCGGACGCAGCCCGTCCTGCAGCAATTACCAGTATAACACATTTTTTGCGCGCTGCATGCGTTTGTTCCCGCAGAATCCCGCCCCTGTTGCCGGTTAGAAGGTCATCTCATATTCCATCCTGCGGGCGGTGGTTTCAGCCACCTCTTGCCCAAGAAGCTTCTTTACAATGTGCAACGCCATATGGATGCCTGACGCCACGCCGCCGGACGTCATGATGCCGCCCTCATCCACAAACCGGACGCCGCTTTGGAGCTGTACCTTGGGAAACTGGTTTTTCAGCGCCTCAATATCCATCCAATGGGTGGTGGCCTGTTTCCCGTCTAAAAGCCCGGCCTGTGCAAGCAAAAACGCACCCGTGCAAACGGAAGCCGTAAGCGGCGTCTTCGCCGCAGTCGCCTGAATAAATCGGAGAAGCGTTTCATTGTGGATTTCAATATGCTCCGCACCGTAACCGCCGGGAACGAGAAAAATGTCGACCTCCGGCATATCCGAAAACGTATGGTGGGGCTGCACCAACAAACCGTTGCGCGCTTTGATGAGCCTGTTCTGCTGCGCCACCATACGCACAGAAAACGGGTTGCTGCCATCCGGCAGCCGGGTAATGGAAAACGCCTCAAACGGCCCTGCAAAATCCAGAACCTCCGCTTCATCAAAAAGCAGTATGCCCACATTGTAAGTCCGGTTCATACGCCGTTCCCCCATTTCTTCGCATATACACCGTGATAGAAAAAATCCGGCTGTCATACAACCGGATTTTAAAATGCACAAACGTTTCCTATCCCGCAATCAAAGCGATTTCAGGAATGTAGAAATCCGGTCCACAGCCACTTTGATTTTTTCAAGGTCCGTCGCATAACAGCAGCGCACGTGCCCTTCCCCCGCATTGCCAAAAGCGGTGCCGGGAACAGCCACGACCTTCTGCTCCGCCATGAGCCTGTCGCTGAATTCTTCCGCGCGCAGGCCGGTGGAACGGATAGACGGGAACACATAGAACGCGCCTTCCGGCTCGTCACAGGTCAGCCCAAGGGCATTGCACGCATCCACAAGGTACCTCCTGCGGCGGTCATACTCGCGCATCATGGACATGGTATCTTCCCAATCGTACTTGAAGCCGCGCTCCAATGCGATGATGCCTGCAACCTGCGCGGGCGTGGGCGCGCACAACATGGTAATCTGGTGAATTTTCGTCATCGCGGCGATCAGGGGCTGCGGGCCCACCGCATAGCCAAGACGCCAGCCAGTCATGGAAAATGCCTTTGAAAAGCCGCTTAAAATCACAGTTCTGTCCCGCATGCCAGGCATGGATGCAAACGAAACATGACGCTTGCCGTTGTAGGTAAGCTCCGCGTAGATTTCATCCGTCACCACGGCAACATCCGTATCCTTCAATACGTCGGCAATCGCCAGCAA
>JAEYLA010000060.1 GCA_023461495.1 Bacillota bacterium
CCTCCGCCGATGATGCCAATGCGCCTGTTCTTCATAGCGCCCGGCCGCTGGTACTCTAGGATATCCGGCGGCGGGCTTAACAGTGCAAGGACGTTCTCATAATCCTCCGGCCTGCCCGCCAGTTCCAACGAACGCGCCAACAACGCATGCCGCTGCGCATTGGTGGGATTCGTAAAAGCATCCATTTGGCATCCTTCCCCAGGAGAGATTTTCTACCAAATATATTGCTTGCCTGCGCAACTCATGATTGGTGTACCTTAATACGGTACAAAAGAAGCGCTTTTCCCGCCCTTCTTTGCCCCAGGTTTGTTGCGGAGCAACAGAACCAAAAAATATTTTAGCTATAAAAAATAAATTTTATTTTTGAGGCTGTAACCAGTAGAAATCCGAACGATCGGTATGGTATGATAAGTGCATCAGCCGCATGGCAACGGCGCCGTGCATGCAAGGCATCCCATACGAAATAACAGCATATTGCCGGAAGGAGAACACAATGGGCAAGCGTATTGTCATTGCTTTGGGTGGCAACGCCTTGGGCAACAATCTCAAGGAACAGATGGAAGCAGTAAAGGTCACCTCCGCCGCGATAGCAAACCTGATTGAACAGGGGCATGACGTGGTGATTTCCCACGGCAACGGCCCGCAGGTCGGCATGATCAACCTTGCAATGGAAAGCCAGAATATCCCGCTTTCGATGTGCGTTGCGATGAGCCAGGCCTATATCGGGTATGATCTGCAGAACGCGCTGCGCGAGGAGCTGTCCCGCCGCGGCATCAAAAAGCCAACCTCCACCGTGATTACGCAGGTGGTGGTAGACGCGAATGACCCCGCCTTCCAAAAGCCGACCAAGCCGATCGGCCGTTTTCTTTCCAAAATGGAAGCCGATGAGCTTGCAGCCGCAGGCCACGTCGTCATGGAAGACGCGGGCCGCGGGTATCGCCGCGTGGTCGCTTCCCCGCGTCCGCAGCGCATTGTGGAAATCGATACCATCCGCGCGCTTGTGGAGGCCGGGCAGGTCGTCATCGCGGGCGGCGGCGGCGGTATCCCCGTGATGGAACAGCAGGACGGCCATTTGAAGGGCATGTCTGCCGTCATCGATAAGGACTTTGCAAGCTGTGTGCTCGCGCAGGAACTCAACGCGGACCTTTTGATCATCCTGACTGCGGTGGAAAAGGTCGCCATCCGTTACAACAAGCCGGACCAGCAGTGGCTCGACCGCATCACGGTGGATGAGGCCGAAGGACTTATCCAGGAAGGCCATTTTGCTCCGGGCTCCATGCTGCCCAAGGTGCAGGCCGCGGTGCAGTTTGCGGCCTCCAAGCCTGGCCGCGAGGCGCTCATTACCCTGCTGCAGAAAGCGCGCGAGGCCATTGAAGGCCAGACCGGCACCCGCGTCGTCAACGAAAGCATCTAAAATTGAAGCTACAAGCAGCAGCCTGCCGACAATGTCGGCAGGCTGTTATTCATCAACAAAGTGTCCTGCGGACACTTTGTTGCACTCACCGGGCATTTTTGCCTCTCGGTTCTTGCATTCTGCAAGAACTGTCACTGCAAAAAGCCCTCTACGGTGTCATTTTGTGCCGTGCATACCGCCACAAAATGACGGACTGAAAACCTCTCGCCGCATGCAGTTCTCACGTTTCTTAATGATCGGCTGGGTTTGTCGATAACCTAAGCCTGCCGAACAATGTCGGCAGGCTGTTGTTTCTATGCAATCACGCGTTTAGAACAGGCCCCGCTCCTGCTTGAGCCGCCGCACGAATTCCTCCTGCTGCATGGGCGGCATCACGCCCGTACCCTGCATGTATTGAAACCCATGCGTCTCAAGGTAGGGAATGTGCTCTTCGGACACGATGTTCCCCGCAATCACGGTGGTGTTGAACTGGGAAAAGAACGAGAGCGCCATGCGGAAAAATGCGTTCAGCCGTCCCGAAAGCCCCATGCCGAACAGCCCCGCCTCGTTGACCTTGACATAAGAAAACGGTGCCGTCAGCAAATCGTCAATATTGCAGTGCGCGGTATCCTTGAGGCAGACGCCCACCCCTTTTTTGTTGAGCTGCAGCAGGCACTCCCTGACGCGCGGCTCCAGGTTGAGCGTCTGCCCGGAAAGCTGGAGCTTTACGCCGCGCAAATCCGCATGCTCTTCCTCAATAATGCCGAGGATGCGCGCAATGACGCTTTCTGAAAGCAGCTGCGTCTGCGTGACATCGCAGAACAGAACAACATCCCCCATCCCCATAATATTCAGCTGCCGCTGGAACGCGCAGGCGCGGCGGAGCAGCAGCTCGTTGATGGGGTTTAAAAGATTGTATTGCTCCGCGACCCGCATGATTTGCTCTTCCGTATAGTCCGTACAGGTCTCAAACCGGAAGCCGATGCAGCAATCCGCGCCAAAGAACCTCCATTTCTCCCCTTCTCTTTTTAGAACGGGATTCAGATTCAATAAAAATTCGCCGCTTTTGATAGCTTCCTTGAGTACGGTTGCAATCTCACGCCCGCACTCGTAATCATACAGCAGCTCCTCCGAGCAGGGAACAATGGCGATGTTCCCCTCGCGCTGAGCCCGCGCAATGGCGTATTTGAGATACGAGAGCACATCCTGCCCGCAAATTTGATCCGGAAGCGCCTCATAATACGCCGCGCAGCAATCCACCCTGCACAATACGCTTCCAATGAGCCAGTCCGCATTCAGATGCGCATACGCTTCCTCCATGCTGCGGTATCCGACATGCTCCATCATGGCGCATACAAACTGGTCCTCCGCAATGCGGAATACATTCCGCTGCCCATACACCTGTTTGAGATAGGCCGCAATGGCCTTTGTCAGCCGGTCTGCCATCTGGTGCCCATACTCGTTGCGGACCACATCGTAGTTCTGCCAGGCAAACATCACAAGCGCGCGCGGCGGCAGGGTTGGGTATTGGCGGCGCAGCGTCAGATAGAAGGAATCCAGGTTCAAGCTGCCGGTCAATTGGTCATACGCACTGGCGTTGCTGTGAAAGCTCAGATACAGCACCAGTAGGCTGACCATGAACGCCGTTCCCTGCAGCTGTACATTTGGAATGATGTTGCCTATCACAATAAATGGGACAAGCGCAACCGGCGCTGTCACAAGCGCACTGCGGGTGGGCTTTTCAAGCTCGTTCCAGCGGGCGGAAAGCCCAATCACCTCGCAGCCGACATAGGCCAGCGAAAGGTAAAGCGGCAGGCGGTTCCATCCCTCCCGCACATAGTCCATTTTTTCGTTGAAGGAATACAGGATGGGCATAAACCGGTTGGCGGCCACCGCAAAAACCATGATGGCGCAGATGGTATACCCGAGCGCCGTGCATAGGGTATAGTACGCCCTGTCCTTCGCGTCTTCATATACGATCAGCAGCCAATACCGCCCAAAAGAGACGGCCATCGCCGCAACGGTGACAAAAAACAGATCGCTGAACAGGTAGGGCAGCCACCTTGGAAGCACCTTAGCTGCAACAATGGTAATGACGGAAACGACATTAATGGCGGTGCTGATCATTGCCACAACAATGCAGCGCATAAACAGCTTGTCCCGTTCGGTGCGCACAAACAGTGTTTTATGGTGGAACGCAAGCAAAATCCCCAGCACAACGATGGAGATCAGCTCCGGAATATAGTTCCAGTCCATGGAGCCTCCTGCGTGGAACACGCCAGTTCTTTTATAATTGCATGTCTGTCGGAAGTTATCTTGAGTATACCGAGCGTGAAAAAGAAAGTAAACCAAAAATTACAAATATGGCCATTTGCCGCTCGGTTGTGAAGCCGCCCGCGGACAGCCGCAAGATGCTCCCTCAGGTGTTTTTCGGGGCCTGTGTTGACATGCATGCGGGGTATGATAGTATGAAGGAAAGCGCCTGTCTTAACGGGTTTCTCTTATCACTTGCGAAAGGATCACCGGTTATGGAATACACCCATTATGAAGAAAGCGCGGCATTTATCAAAAGCAAGATCGATTTCGTCCCGGAAGTCGGCCTGGTATTGGGCACCGCTCTTGGCCTGCTCACGCAAGAAATGGAGGACGCGGTAGAAATTCCGTATTCACAAATCCCGCACTTTCTTACCTCCACGGCGCCCGGCCATGCGGGCAAGCTGATCTTAGGCACCCTTGCGGGGAAAAAGGTTGCATGCATGTCCGGCAGGTTTCACTACTATGAAGGATATTCCTACGAGCAGCTTGCCCTCCCGGTACGGCTGTTTCAGCTTCTGGGGGTAAAGACCGTCATCCTCACCAACGCCGCGGGCGCGATCAATACAGGCTACCACGTAGGCGATGTGATGATCCTCAAGGATCATATCAACTTTGCAGGCGCAAGCCCCATGCGCGGCAAAAATATGGAAGCGTTCGGCCCGCGCTTCTTTGACTTGGGGAATGTATACACCGCTTCCCTGCGCGCGCTCGCAATGGAATGCGCGAAGGGCTCTTCTTTGACGGTCCACGAGGGCGTCTACCAGTTCTTTGTGGGGCCGCATTTTGAGACGCCCTCGGAAATTCGTGCAGCCCGCATTCTTGGCGCGGACGCCGCCGGGATGTCCACCGTGACGGAAGCGCTTACCGCCGCGCACTGCGGCCTGCCTGTGCTTGCGCTTTCCCTTATGGTCAATATGGCGGCGGGCGTACTGGATGTACCAATCAGCACTCACGACATCGACGAAGCGGCGGACCGCGTCGCCCTGCCGCTACGGCAGTATGTGCGGGAGATCGTCAGCCGCCTGTAAGGAGGGATCCTATGCTGCTTTCCCACGCGGATATCCTGCGCCATGACCCAAGCAACGGCTTTTCCGTACTGAAGGACGGATATGTCGGCATTGTTGGCAATACCATCCGCTACATCGGCGCCGAACGCCCGCCCGAAGACTATGGTGAAGAGAAGGCGCTTCCCGGCAAGCTTCTGCTGCCCGGCCTTTATAACGCCCATACCCACACGCCGATGACGCTGCTGCGCGGCGTTGGAAGCAACCTGCCGCTGGACCGCTGGCTCAACGAGGCGATCTTCCCCATAGAGGCGAAGCTGACGGCGGAGGAGATCCGCACCGGCACGCGCCTGGCGCTGCTGGAGCTTCTAGCTTCCGGCGTGGTCAGCTTTTCCGATATGTACTACCGGACGGAAATCACGGCGGAGGAAGTGCTCGCCTGCGGCATTAAGGCGAACCTGAACAGCCCGATCTTATGCTTTGACCCGGAGGAGCCGTACGAAAGCAACAGCAGGGTGAAAGACTCGCTCGCATTCTTCCGGAATTACAACGGAGCGGGGAACGGCAGGCTTATCGCGGATTTTTCGATACACGCAGAATATACCAACAACGCCGCCTATGTCAGGCGGTATGCGGAGGATTGCGCGGCCTATGGCGCGCGCATGCACCTGCATCTTTCCGAAACCAAACGTGAACATGAGGCCTGCAAGGAGAAGTACGGGAAGACGCCCGCCGCCTGGTTCGCCGGCCTTGGGGTGTTTGACTGCCCGACTGCCGCCGCCCACTGCGTGTGGGTGGAGGATGGGGACATCGCCCTCTTCCAGGAAAAGCAGGTCAGCTGCGTGCACAACCCTTCAAGCAACATGAAGCTTGGCAGCGGCTTTATGCCGGTAAACAAGCTTCTTGCAAGCGGCGTCAACGTCGCTTTAGGCACCGACGGGGCCGCCAGCAACAACAACCTGAACATGTTTGAAGAGATGCATCTTGCGGCAATGCTCCACAAGGGCTATGCGCTCGACGCCACCATGCTCTCCCCGGAGGAAGTCTTGCTGATGGCGGCCCGGAACGGCGCGCTTGCGCAGGGGCGGACCGGCTGCGGATTGCTGCAGGAAGGCTACACGGCCGACCTCATCGCCATCGATTTAGCGCGCCCGCACCTTGTGCCCGCGCTCGACATCCCCGCCCTGCTCGTCTATTCCTCGCAGGCAAGCGACGTATGCCTGACGATGGCCGATGGCCGCATCCTCTATGAAAACGGGCTGTACCTCACGCTCGACGCAGAGCGGACGATGTATGAGGCGAAGAGAGCCTCGGAAAAATTGATGCGTTGAGGGCCTTGCGCTATACGAAAGAGTACGTTTGGGGGCGCCGCCCCCAATCCCCCGCTTAGGGCCGTAACAGCCCTAAGAACCCACCTCTAAGCTACCGACATTGGGATTTTCAAGGGGCGTGCCCCTTGAACGGGGTTTGGGGCAGCGCCCCAATTTCAATACACAGGAGGTTTACGCATGCAACAACGTTCCGATACCGGACTTGCCTTTTTGCTGCAATATGAAAACATCGCATGGTATGAAAATGGCAAGGTCCGCATCTTAGACCGGCGCATCTACCCAAAGGTGGAATACGTCACCTGCCATACCTACGGAGAGGTGGCAAAGGCCATCACCGATATGGTCACGCAGAGCGCGGGGCCATTTACGGCGGGGGCCATGGGCATGGCGCTCGCGGCATACGAATGCCGGGAGAAGAATGAAAAAGAACAGCTTCCTTATATGGAACGCGCGGCGGAAGTAATTACAAACGCCCGTCCGACGACCAAGGACCGCATGCGCCGCATCACCTCCGGCTGTTTGGAAGCTGCGAAGGAAGCGATCCTCTCCGGAGAAGATGTCAGTTCCGCCATCGTTGCGCACGCAATCCGCACCAACAACCAGCGGTACGATAAAATGGCGCGCATCGGGGAGTATCTTGTAGATATGCTTCCAAATGGCGGCAAGGTGCTCACCCAATGCTTCGGCGAAACCGTTGTAGGGCAAATGCTCAAGGCCGCGCGCGCCCGCAGTAAAGAGATCAAGGTCTATTGCGCGGAAACCCGCCCGTACTTTCAGGGCGCACGCCTGACCGCAAGCGTGGTGCGCGATATGGGGTTTGACGTGACGGTCATTACGGACAACATGCCCGCGTTTGCCATGCAGCAGGAGAAGATCGATGTGTATACCTCCGCCGCGGACGTCATCTGCATGGACGGGCATGTGGTCAACAAGGTAGGCACGTTCCAGATCGCCATCGCCGCGAAATACCTCGGCATCCCCTACTTTGTAACAGGCGCGCCGGAAATGGGGCACCCTGATCTTAGCAGCGTCCATATTGAAATGCGCGACCCCTCCTATACGCTGCAGGCCATGGGCGTTGCGACCACGATGGAGGGCGTAAAGGGGTATTATCCGGCGTTTGACATCACGCCGCCGCACCTTGTATCCGGCGTTGTGACGGACCACGGCATCTATGCGCCATATGACCTCAGGCGGTATTTTGAAAATCCCGGCGTGGGCCAGTTCGATATTGTGGTGTAGCGCCAGCCACGGCCCGCAACCGGGCGTAATCTCCATATATTCTTATGCCGGGGCGGATTTTCCGCCTTGGCCTTTTACTTTTTATGTCATGGTTTTACGCAATAAACATTGCACTTTTGCTTCGCGTGTTTTATAATGGTTTGTCGCGCCGATATATGGCGCAAATTTAGGGCCAGGGTGAAATAAAAACAGCATGCAGACCAATGAAGCAATACGCAACATCGCCATCATCGCGCACGTAGACCACGGCAAGACGACTTTGGTGGATCAACTGTTGAGGCAGAGCGGCGTGTTCCGCGCCAACGAGCAGGTGCAGGAGCGCGTGATGGACAGCAACGACTTGGAGCGTGAGCGCGGCATCACGATCTTGAGCAAGAACACAGCCGTTTCCTACCGGGACGTTCGCATCAACATTGTGGACACACCGGGCCACGCGGATTTCGGCGGCGAGGTGGAGCGTATTTTGCAGCTTGTGGACGGCGTGCTTCTTTTGGTGGACGCGTTTGAAGGCTGCATGCCGCAGACGCGCTTTGTATTGAGAAAAGCGCTGGAATTAAACAAGATTCCCGTCGTCGTCGTCAACAAGGTCGACAGACCCGGCGCGCGTCCGCTTGAAGTGGTGGATGAGGTGCTCGAGTTATTCATGGACCTTGGCGCTTCCGCGGAACAGCTGGACTTCCCGGTGGTGTACGCCTCTGGGCGCGACGGACAGTCGGGCTTGGAGCCGGATGCGCTGGAGGATACCATGCAGCCCCTGTTTGAAACCATCCTTTCCGCCATCCCGGCGCCCGAGGGGAATTCAGAGGAACCGCTGCAAATCCTGTTTTCCACCATTGATTACGATGAATACGTGGGCCGCATCGGCGTAGGCCGCATCGTACGCGGCGCCGCGCGGCGCAATATGCCCGTGGTACTCTGCGGCGGCGGTGTTCCGCAAAAGGACGGCAAATTAACGCGCCTATACCACTTTGAAGGCCTTAAGCGCGTAGAGGTAGAGGAGGCTACGGCCGGCGATATCGTGGCGGTTGCGGGCATCGAAGGCTTGAGCGTGGGCCAGACGGTCTGCGCGCCCGAAGCGATCGAGCCGCTGCCCTTTATCCACATTGACGAACCCACGGTCTCCATGCTGTTCGTCGTCAACGACAGTCCCTTTGCAGGCCGCGAGGGCAAGTATGTCACCAGCCGCAACCTGCGGGAGCGCCTGTTCCGCGAAGTAATGACAAACGTCTCCATGCGCGTGAACGAAACCGGCTCCACGGACGCGTTTGAGGTCTGCGGCCGCGGCGAACTGCACCTTTCCATACTGATTGAGACCATGCGCAGGCAGGGCTACGAATTTGCCGTGACCCGCCCCAAGGTCATTTATAAAGAAGGCGAGAACGGCGAACGGATGGAGCCTATGGAAGCACTGACGGTGGACGTGCCGCAGGAGTTTGTGGGCGCTGTCATGGAAAAGCTGGGCTCACGCAAGGCGGAGCTTGTGGATATGATTGCAAGCGATGAAGGTACGCGTCTTCGGTTCTCCATCCCGGCGCGCGGCTTGATGGGCTACCGCAGCGAGCTACTGACCGACACACGCGGCAACGGCATCATGAGCCACATCTTCGACGGCTACGCATCCTACAAGGGGGAACTGCCCGAGCGTACGCACGGCAGCCTTGTCGCTCATGAAACGGGCGACACCTCCGGATACGGGCTGTTCAATACGCAGGAGCGCGGGAGGCTCTTTGTCGGCCCCGGCATCCCGGTATATGAGGGCCAGGTGGTTGGCGAATGTGCCAAGGCGGGCGATATCGTGGTAAACGTATGCAAGAAAAAGCATGTTACCAACATGCGCGCCTCCGGCTCCGACGATGCGCTGCGCCTTACCCCGCCGACGCTGCTCTCCCTGGAGCAATGCCTGGAGTTTATTGCGGACGATGAGCTGGTGGAAGTCACGCCGGAAAACATCCGCATGCGCAAGCGGGTATTGAACAAGGACATGCGTTTAAAGGCGGCAAAGAACTAGCTGCCTGTACGGGGCTGTTGCATGAATATTCAAAGATGTTCATGCGGCAGGCCCCGTTTTTCTCTTATGGCGGATTCCCGCGGCATTGCTGCGCTTTCTGTAGCAGCGGCACACAGAGCGTACCGGGTAAACCATACAGTATAGGCGGTTTGTACAGGAATTTACAGAATTTAAATCTGGACTTTTCGACAAATTTCGTGTTATGTATGGTATAGTGAATACGAGGTGGAACGATTGAAAAAGACTTCACACCTGCTCATGGGCAGGCTGCTTATGGACTATGCGGAAAAGCACTTTGGCGTGGCGCTCAATGAACGCAGGTTTCTCTTAGGCAACGTATTGCCGGATTATTTACCCTCCTTTTTGAGCCGCCCCCACTTTTTAAAGTACAGCACGGATCATGTAAAAAAGCTCACGCAGAAGCTTGTGCTGCGCATTCCCCTTGCCTATGAAAGCAGGAAGCGCCGCGCAAAGTATGTGTTGCGCCTCGGGATGCTGTGCCATTTTTATACGGATTTTTTTTGCCACGCGCACAGCCCGCGCTTCCACGCAGGCCCCGCGAAGCATACCATGTACGAAAGCGCGCTGGCGCAGTATTTTCGTGAAAACTATGAGTCCCTCAAGGAACTCACCGTGCTTGCCAACGCGGAAGCCGGTATGGACGCCGCGGAAATTTTTGCGCGCTTTGAACTGCTGCAGGAAAAGTACATGGAAGCCGAGCAGGCGTTCCTGCAGGACATCATGTTCGGGTTCTACGCGTGCGTGGAGTTGATCATGATGCTGGCCCGTT
>JAEYLA010000061.1 GCA_023461495.1 Bacillota bacterium
GAGGACCTGCAATGAGTGCAAGCGTTTTTTCCACCTATGAAACGGCATGGTGCCCGGGATGCGGCAACTTCGCAATATTGGACTGCCTGAAAACGGCCCTCAACGAGCTTGGGAAACCCCCGCATGAGGTGCTCGTCGCCGCGGGCATCGGCCAGGCGGCAAAAACACCGCAGTACATCAGCGCCAACGAGTTCTGCGGCCTGCACGGACGTTCCCTCCCCGCCGCGATTGCCGCAAAGATCGCCAACGAAAAGCTGACCGTCATCGTCGATACGGGCGACGGCGACTCATATGGCGAAGGCGGCAACCACTTTCTGCACAATATTCGGCGCAATGTGGACATTACGCACTTTGTGCATGACAACCAGATTTACGGCCTGACCAAGGGCCAGGCCTCCCCCACAACGCTTGAGGGCCAAGTCACCCCCGCGCAGCCGTATGGCTCCGCCAATACGCCCTTTAACCCCGTGCTTGTCGCCCTCGCCGCAGGCGCGGGCTTTGTGGCAAGAGCATTCAGCGGCCGCAAGGAGCACCTGGTTTCCATTATGAAGCAGGCCATCTCCTACGAGGGGTATGCACTGGTGGATATCCTCCAGCCCTGCGTCAGCTTCAACAAGGTCAACACCTACGCATGGTACAACCAACGCGTTTACGATCTTCCGGAAGATTATGATCCCTCCAGCAAACTCGCCGCCATGGAAAAAGCCATGGAGTTTGGGGACCGCATTCCGCTTGGCGTACTCTACCGCCAGCCGGGCCAGACGTTCCACCGCAAAAACCCGATCCTTAAGGATGGCGCGCCGCTGCTCGACCGTCCTGTAGAGCCTCGCCTGATTGAAGACCTGATGAAGGAATTCCTATAGATTGCGCCAAAGCGCCCGGCAATGCCGGGCGCTTTTTCTTGTGTATTGGGCTAGCTTACTTCACAGCCTCTGCCGCAGCATATGCTGCAATGCGGCCGGAGTTGAGCGCAAAGCTGAGGTTAACGCCCTCCATGGTTGGATAACTGTCGCCAAAGATCATGCCCACATTGGAGCCGGTGGCATACAGGCCGGGGATGACGCTGCGATCTTTACGGATGACCTGCAGGTTTTCGTTGGTGCTGATGCCGCCAAGCGTGCCTTCGGCGAGGATTTTCGGCTTGAGCGCATAGAACGGACCGGTGCTTACATCATAAAGCAGGTATTCCTTGTCCTTCCCAAAGAGATCGTCCTTACCACTCTTTACGGCGGCGTTGTACCGTTCAATGGTGGTCTTTAATGTGGCTTCCGGCACACCCATTTTCTGGGCAAGTTCCTCAAGCGTATCGGCCTTGATCGCCCAATCTTCCGCCCCACAGGCTTTTTCCAGATTTTCGATAATTGCGGGGTCGGCCGCGATATTATCCGGCGCATTGACAACGGAAGGGAACACGGTCTTATCAAGGCCCTGATCCACAAGCAGCGTCTTCATGAAGGAATGCGTATACGGCGTGCCCTCGGAAGCAAACTTTTCAAGGGTTGCATGATCGATCACGGACCAGTAGCTGCCGCCCGCACTGAAGGTGGCGTTGCCCCAAAGCGCAAAATCATACACAACTTCTTCATTGCAGAAGCGGTTGCCACCGCCGTCAATCCACAGTGTCGGCGTCATCATAAAGTGTGCGAACTGGAAGCTTGCACCGTTGGGGAGCATTGCGCCGTGGTAGGTCGCGTAGCGGAGGCCATAATCGTCGGCGCCTGCGGCCTGCGCCATCTTGATGCCTTCACCGCTGGTGCCATAGGTCATGAAATCATACGAGCCTTCTTCCAGACCGATATACTCCTTGACCATCTCTGCATTTGCAAGGTAGCCGCCGGTTGCAAGAATGGTGGCTTTGGCGTTTACAATCAGCTTGCCGCCGTCCGCCTTCTTTGCAATCACGCCCGTTACGGTGCCGTCTTCGGACTGAATAAGATCCGTTACCTTGGTATCGAATATGACCTGTACGCCCATATCCACCATGTTGTTGTACCAGCTTTCAAAGCCGGCTTTTTTGTTGTCAAACTTATGGTAGGTCTGGATCTGATCGGTATGCGCCTTCTGGGTGTTTTCCATCAGGGTAACAGGGTTGCCGTATTTGGCCACCCAGTCCACCGTATCCGCTGTCATTTCAAGGAACTTTCTGGTGAGCGGCGCGGAGGAGGAGTTGTGCGTATAGTCCGTAAACCAATTGAGAAGGTCGTTTGCCGTCTCATCCCAGCCGGCGCGCTTCTGCTGCTCGCTTCCTACTGCAAAAAAACCTTCCGAGCCCATCAGAGAAGTGCCGCCATAAGAGCTGGTCTGCTCAATTACGATCACCTTTGCCCCGGCTTCCGCCGCAGCCAGCGCGGCCGACATACCGGAAGCGCCGCAACCCGCAATAACAATTTGTGTATCCAGCGTTTCGTCCGGCACCTTGCTCTCCACCGCCGCCATGGCATCCGTATCCACGCCCGCCTGCCTGAGCGCGTCGGTTAGCGCCGCAAGCACAGCTTTGCTTGTTACGGTAGCGCCCGTCACGGCATCCACCTTAACGGTCTGATCTTGCAGCAACTTTTCCTGTAATGCGGAAATTGCCTTGCCGCCGATATCCGGTGTCTCCGCATCTCCTTTAATAGAAAGATCGGCCATTTTACCTGTTTCATCTACGGTGACCTGTACCTCAACCGGGCCTGCAAAGCCTTGCGCGGCTGCGGTATACGTTCCTGCCACAATAGCGCCAGCAGGCGCCTGCGTCTCTGCGGGGGCCTGTGTGGGAGTGCTTTCCGGCGCTGCGGGCGCCGCGCACGCGCCAAACGCCATCAGCGCAAGTATGACTGCTAACGCCAGGGTAAACATCCGTGGGGTTCTCTTCATGACAATCCTCCTATACCATCCATGATTCATATGTTATAATTGTGACAGGTTTGTGAAAAAACTGTCGTGTAAATGGTAACCGTACCGGCAGCCTATGTAAAACAACTGGTAAATAGGCTGGTACAAATAAGGGTTGTATGCCCGGAAGGATGTTCTATGGATCAGCAACAATTGATCTATTTTCTGGAAGTGTGCAATCTGCGCAGCCTTTCAAAAGCGGCGAAAAGCCTCTATATTTCTCAGCAGGGGTTGAGCAAGTCCATCAAGGCGCTTGAAGAGGAATTGCAGACCACGCTCTTTACACGCCTCCCCACCGGCATTGAACTGACTCAGAGCGCGGAGGTGTTGCGCAAGCAGGCGGCATCCCTGTTGCAGCATTACGAACAGATCAAACGCCAGATGCGGGATCTTGGCGCAGGGACCTCGCGCCGTCTGACCATCGGCTATGCAGCTGGGTGCTTTGACCTTTTGCCATCCGGCTTTTTGCCGGACTATATGCGTCGGCACCCGGATGTGGATGTGGTGCTCAGAAGCTTTGACGCGGAGCACTACCGCAACGCGATATTGAACTTCGGCATGGATGTCAGTCTGTGCCCCGTCTCCTACGACTGCAATTTGTTTGAGTCGCTGTTTACCTTCCAGCGCAAGCTTGTCCTGGCTATGGCGGCAGACCATCCCCTTGCCCGGAAGGAACGCGTATCCCTTTCAGAGCTGCACCCTGTAAAGACCGGATTTCTAAATACCACGCAGGAACCCGGCTGCGGATTCAGCTATCTATTGCAAAAGCACCGCATCGAACCCTCCATACTGCTTTCCCCTTCCGAAACGCGCCTTTTGGGCGAGCTTGCCTGCTTTGGCGGGGTCGTTTTCTTCTATGCAGGGCGGACGGATACCATGCCAGATAATCTCGTCACAAGAGAGATTGCCGATCTTGAAGTATACTGGCAATATCACTTCCTGGTCAGCAAAAACGCCTATATCAGCCGCACAGCGCAGGATTTTGTCGCATATGCGCAGGAACGGCTGCAGGAGTAAACATTTTTCACAACAAAAAGGCCGCTTACCAGGCGGCCTTTTTGTTCTCACACTATTGATGCAATTCAGTTCGCGTTGCTCTCCTGCGCCATGGCGCAGTCAATGGCAAGCACCACCGCAAGCGCATAGAGCTCATGCTGCGGGGCGGCGATATCGAGCGCATAGCTATCGCCCCACGTGAACCATTCCTTTTGAATGGAAACCACGGGGGTACCGGACTGCGTGATTTCATAATGATGCGCCCAGAAATCCCCCTCCACATCCCAGTTCATGCCCTCAATGGTGTAGCGGGGACGCAGGAAGGTAAACTCCTTCTTAATCTGAGCAATGTGCCGCCCAAGTGCAAATACATCGTAGCGCGGCAAAAAGCTCCACACCTTCTGCTGGATAAACGCCGCTTCATTCCCCGCGGCGTCGAGCACATGCAGCTTCTTTCCCCAGGAAAACAGCTCCCCCTCCACAAAATAACGGTCGGCCCCCGTTTCATCCTTTACGGTAAAGCGGTCCCGCCAGGAAAACACCTTTTGCTTGATATACAGCTTCATATCCGGCCCCCTCATTCTCTCCCCTACAGTATGGCACTCCGCAAGCGCATATGCAACCATGTCCGTACTCAGGTCACATGAAATACGAATGCCTGCTCCGGCTCCCGTTGCGTCCATATGCCTTCAAGGCAGATCGTACAGCTTTCCTGCGGGCGCGGATAGATGCTCGAACAGAACATGCCATACGTTTCGGGCGCTTCCATTTCACGGCCCGCTATATAGATCGCCGTCGGCCCGTCCGCACTGCCGATTATGCCAATTGCGCTTGCGCTCTTTGCCGCGGTGCCGTTTGGCTGCAGCGCACGCGCTTCGTCCTGTAATTGCAGCCGCTCGCCTTTGGGAAGCGGCGGAGAAACGCAGTATGTAATCTCCAGCAGATAGCTCTGGCCCTCCTGTGCAATTGGACGCAAGCACTTTCCTCGAATTGCCATACGGCGGTGCAGCTTTTGAAACTGCGCGGTCAAATCCGTCCATTTGGCTTCCATCACCTCAAGCCTATGCATAACGCCCGTTACCGGATGCGTAAATGAAAACGGCTGATGCGCCTTTTCCCGTGTGCCGATGGTAACCGCGTGCTCGAGCGGCAGCATTCGCTCGGTGGGATGGATCAAAAGACGAAATTCCCTTAACCTTGGCCGTGTGAATATCGCTTTCATTGCGGCAAATATGCCGCGTTGCGCCTTGGGATACGGCGCATGCAGCCGCGTCACAGAAAAGCTGTTCTCCCTGTCTAAAAACGCATATGCGGCAAACGCCTCTTCTGCAAGCGACAGCATGTGCTCCTGCCACGGAACAAAAAGCACTTCCTCCGCATGCCAAGAAGATGTCACTTCTTCGCCGTTAAACCAGAGTTTCATTCCGCCAAGTGCCTGATACGGGCGCTCCAACATGGCTTGTGCCCGTTCGCGCGACGTCAGGCGTTCTTCCCGGGGCGTATAGCGGTCATGGAATTTGCGCAGCGCTTCCGTATCCACCGTGCCGATGATATCCAGCACAAAGCCCTTCCGGAACAGATACACAGCCGGAATTTGATATACTCTCCCGGCATAGAAAAACTGCCATCCGGTTTGGACCGCAATCCCATCTGTATCCGGCCTGCCCCTAGGCTTTCCCGCGGGTTGATAGGACACCTTCATTCCTCTTCCTCCAAAAGCAGCGCTTGCTGCCCATGTTTATGGTAACGGTTTGCAGGCGCTCCGTCAAATGCTGCAATGATCGACGCAGGGAAACGCAAAGAGCCGCCGGAGCATTCCGGCGGCTCTTTGTTTTACACCCAATTCGCCCAGTCATTTCCTATCTTGGAATCAACGGCAGCGCCTCATGGAACTTCCCTAAAATATCCGGCACGGCGATGCCCTGCGGGCAGAGCCTTTCACATGCACCGCAGGCAATGCAGGCGGACGGAAGCTC
>JAEYLA010000062.1 GCA_023461495.1 Bacillota bacterium
CGGCAGAAAGCACCGTAGCCTTCACGCCCAGCTTTAAGAGCGTATCCTGCATGGCAAGCGCATTGATGGCCGTTGCAAGCATGCCCATATGGTCGGCACGGTTGCGGTCCATTTCGCCGGAGCTTCTACCGCGCCAGATATTTCCGCCGCCGAACACCACGCCAAGCTGTACGCCCAAAGACGCCGCCTGCATAAGCTGGCGGGCGGTTTCCTCCAGAATGTCAAAGTTCAGCGGCTCCTGACCGGAACCCACAGCCTCCCCGCTGAGTTTTAATACAACGCGCTCATACATATTGCTGCCCTCTTTCCCGCCGCACCCCAAAGCCCGCAAAATGAAAGGCGGACATTGGCGCGCCGATATGATTTCCGAACACAAAAGAAAAAAAGGAACACCAAAAAAGCGTTCCTTTTTTTGAAATTACTGTTGAATCTGGCCCAATACCTCTTCTGCGAAGTTGTCCTCACGCTTCTTGAGGCCTTCGCCCATCTCATAGCGGGCAAAGCGGCGGACGCTGATCTTCTCGCCGATCTTCGCGGTCGCTTCGCTGAGCATCTGACCGACGGTCATGTCCGGATCTTTTACATAAGGCTGCTCAAGCAGGCAGACTTCCTTGTAATACTTTTCGATACGGCCCTCGACCATCTTTTCGATGATGGCCTCCGGCTTGGGCTTGGGCTCGTTCTTGGCCTGTGCGCGCAGGATTTCTTTTTCCTTCTCGATCTCGTCCTGGGCGACTTCTTCCTTGCTGATATAGGTGGGCTTTGCAGCGGCAATCTGCATCGCTACGTTATGTACAAAGAGCTTGAACTCTTCGGTCTTTGCAACGAAGTCGGTCTCGCAGTTGACTTCCACGAGAACGCCGATTTTGCCGCCCAAGTGGATGTAGCTGTCAACAATACCTTCCGCCGCAATACGGCCGGCCTTCTTGGCGGCAGCCGCGAGGCCCTTTTCACGCAGATAATCTTTTGCCTTTTCCATATCGCCGTTGCACTCGGTGAGCGCTTTCTTGCAGTCCATCATGCCGGCGCTGGTCATTTCACGCAGGGTCATTACGTCTTTTGCTGTAAACATTTATCGTTTCCTCCCATGTCGTTTTTCGTTTTGTGCACGTCAAAAATGGGGAAGCCTGTTCCGGCCTCCCCACAAACAGGCTTATTCTGCTTCTGCGACCTTCTCGTCTTCCATCTGTTCGCCCTGATGGCCTTCGAGCACCGCGTCCGCAACCTTGGAAGCAATAAGCTTGACAGCGCGGATAGCGTCATCGTTACCGGGGATAACATAATCGGCTTCGTCGGGATCACAGTTGGTATCCACAATAGCAACAATGGGGATGCCCAGCGTGCGGGCTTCCATCACGGCGATGTGTTCCTTGCGGGGATCCACCACGAACAGCGCGCCGGGGAGCTTCTTCATATCCTTGATGCCGCCAAGGTTCTTTTCAAGCTTTTCCTTCTCAGCGAGAAGCTTGATGACTTCCTTCTTGGGCAACAGTTCAAACTGGCCGTTGACTTCCATCTGCTCAATTTTGCGCAGCTTTGCGATACGGCCCTGAATGGTCTTGAAGTTGGTCAGCATGCCGCCCAGCCAGCGCTGGTTGACAAAGTACATACCGCAGCGTGCGGCTTCCTGCTCGATGGATTCCTGCGCCTGCTTCTTGGTGCCTACGAACAGTACGCTTTCGCCGTTCATGGCAAGATCGCGCACGAAATAGTAAGCTTCTTCGATTTTCTTGACGGTCTTCTGAAGATCGATGATGTAGATGCCGTTGCGCTCGGTGAAGATGTATTCCTTCATCTTCGGGTTCCAGCGACGGGTCTGGTGGCCAAAGTGTACACCGGCCTCCAACAGCTGTTTCATGGAAATGACGGACATAAATAAAACCCTCCTTTAATTTCCGCCCCCCGCGTCTCCTTTGCCGGCAACCCATAATGGGAAGGAGCCTGCAAATCGGCGAGGGTGTGTCATACCTTGAGCATTATAGCAAAGCCCCTTGCGAATTGCAAGGGGTCTGCTTCCGAAAAAGCGGCTTATGCCATTTTTTTGAGGTGATGTTCCGTTTCCTGTGCCGATGGCGCAGCGGAGCGTCCCGCATATGTCCGGCGTTAATAATAGTAATTGTTTCCACCGATCGCCTTATAGAATTCCCGTGAAGACGACCAGTTTTTGCCCTGCGAAGCGGATCTGAAGTACATCACGCCTGCGGGGATGGTGCGCTCGCCGCCATTGAACACGGACTCCGCCGCGCGCAGCGCCGCGCTGCTTGGAACCAACTCCTCAAAGCTGCTGTTATCCACTACCGAGAACTGCCCGCTCCTATATACCTCGCGCTGTACGGAGCCGCCGAATTTTTTTGAATTGCAGCGGTTATAAAGCACGCTTGCCATCGCCATAAAGCTTTCTGTGGACTGGTTTTTGCCTTCCGCATAAATGAGCCTGGCAACAAGATAAATCTCGTCTTCGGTATAGTCGCCCTGCCCGCCGCTTTCGATCTCAGGCTCCGGCGTCGGCTTGGGCGTTGCCTTTGGCGCGTCTTCCTTTGGCTTAGGCGTTGCCTTTGCCTTGGGTTTTGGCGTGGGCGTCGGCGTTGGAATACTGCCTACGCCGACAAACTCCTTGAGGATGAAGCCTGTGAGATCGTCCGTTTCGATCTGGTACCATTCTTCGGTCTTGGCTGTAATGATGACAAGCGCGTGATAATCGACCTCGCCGACTTTTTTATAATCCGTCCCCGGGCCGGAGCGCAAGTTGACTTCATGCCCCTTGATATACCCTGCAGTATCCTTGATATTCAAAAGCGCATATTCCGGCGTGGGTTCGGGCGTTGGCTTTACGGTAACCGTGGGTGTGAGCGTAGGCGCAGCATCAGGCGTTGGAGACTGCTCTCCATCCGGGGATATCTTCACCGGCGTAGGATGTGCCGCAAGCAGCGCCGGTGCAGAGGACGCGGTTGACGCCGGGATTTCCAGCACATCGCTCTCTTCAAGTTCTTCCCGGACGGGGGCGGCGCTTTCCATGCCCACCGCACAGCCAATAAGCATAAGCTGCAGGCAGACGAGCGCCGCGATCATCCATCGTTTGTGCATGGTTCCTCCTTCGTGACAGGCCGCCGACAAAGCCCTGCGGACTTTATCAGCGGGTTTTCTGCAGGTTAAAAGTGCGTCATACGCACTTTTTTCGGCAAATCTGACGCACATGTCGTCAGATTTGATTATGCATGGGGGGTACGATGCCCCCTAATTTGGGAAGTATCTATATACTTATAATATGTATTTGTGAAGGTCTTCGTGCACATAACTGCCCGTCATACGCTCTGTGACATACGGGCCGTCGATACTCAGCTCAAGATCCGGATAATCTCCGCCCGCCTGGAAGGAGATATCCTCAAGCAGCAGCTCCATGATGGTATGCAGCCTCCTTGCGCCGATGTTTTCCGTGTTTTCGTTCGCAAGATACGCGTATCTTGCGATCGCCTCCAGCGCGTCTTCCGTAAAGCCTAACATCAGGTGGTCTGCGGAAAGCAGCGCAGCATATTGCTTGGTGATGGCGTTTTCAGGCTGGGTCAGGATGCGCTTGTAATCCTCCTGGGTAAGCGCCTCAAGCTCCACACGGATGGGGAAACGTCCCTGCAGCTCGGGGATCAAGTCCGTGACCTTTGCCACATGAAACGCGCCCGCGGCGATAAAGAGCATATAGTCCGTCTTGACCGGGCCATATTTCGTGTTGACGGTGGAGCCTTCCACAATGGGCAGGATATCGCGCTGAACGCCCTCGCGGGAAACATCGGGCCCGCCTGAAGATGCGGCGCGCGCGCCTGCGATCTTATCGATTTCATCAATAAAAATGATGCCGTCCTGCTCCGCCTTCTCCACGGCTTCGCGTATGACCTCATCCATATCGATGAGCTTATCGGCTTCTTCCTGCACCAGTATGCGGCGCGCTTCCTTTACGGATACCTTGCGGCGCTTTTTCTTGGAGGGCAAAATGCCGCCGATCATATCGTTGAGATTGATGTCGATTCCCATCGCAATCATCGCATCGCTGCCGGGGTTGCGTTCCTCCACCTCTATTTCGATAATCTCTTCCTCCAGCCTTCCTGCACGAAGCTGGGCCATGACCGTTTCACGGCGGCTGAAATGCGTGCGCTTTTCCTCCTCCGTCATCTGCGGCTCCTGCGGCTGGCCCGCGCCCAAAAGAATCTGGAGCGGGTTCTGCGGGGGCATGGTCTCGCTTTTGCGGATGGGTACCAAAAGGTCAACCAGGCTCTGCTCTGCGGCGGCCTCCGCCATCATGCGCACGGATTCCATGCGCTTTGCCTTGCAGAGCCGGATAGAAGCTTCCACAAGGTCGCGCACCATGGAATCTACATCCCGGCCCACATAGCCGACTTCCGTAAACTTTGTGGCTTCCACCTTGATAAAAGGCGCTTCCACAAGCTTTGCAAGCCGCCTTGCGATTTCCGTTTTGCCAACGCCGGTGGGCCCCATCATGATAATATTCTTGGGCGTGATTTCTTCCCGCAGCTCCGGGGAAAGGAGGCTCCTGCGGTAGCGGTTGCGCAACGCAATGGCGACAGCGCGCTTTGCCTTATTCTGGCCGACAATATATTTATCCAGCGCATCTACGATCTGTTTTGGCGTCAGCATTGCGTTATACCTCCTCTACCGTAATGTTGCCGTTGGTATACACGCAGATGTCGCCTGCGATTTTGAGGGAGCGCTCCGCGATTTCTCGCGCGGAAAGCTCCGTGTTTTCCTTGAGTGCCTTTGCTGCGGAAAGCGCGTACATGCCGCCCGATCCGATTGCTGCGATGCCGTCATCCGGATCGATCACCTCACCGGTACCGGAGATGACAAGCAGCTCGTCTTTGTCCGCCACGATCAACAGCGCCTGCAACTGCCTGAGTGCCTTGTCGCTGCGCCACTCCTGCGCGAGCGCGACTGCCGCGCGCGTAAGGCCGCCGCCGTATTGCTCCAGCTTTGCTTCAAAGCGCTCGCACAGCGAAAACGCGTCCGCTACAGAGCCCGCAAACCCCGCCACGACCTTGCCGTGGTAGAGCCTGCGCACTTTTTTCGCCGTACTTTTCATAATGACGGATTTTTCAAGCGTGACCTGTCCGTCCCCCGCTATCGCACAAACGCCGTTACGCTTCACGGCAAGTATGGTCGTGCCATCGAGTTCCATGTGTTCTTTCCTTTCGATCTGTTACACGGTACGCATTTACAAAATACAGCAGAGTATTCGGCCTTTATAAACGCCGCGCTCCCCTATCGCTGCCGCCCGTGGTTGATTTTCATCATACCATATTTAAAATGTGCGCAGGAAAACGGGCATGAAGCTTAACAATTCTTTTGCAAATCCTCCACGATTGCAAGCGCGCGCCCGGCCATTTTCTCATACCGCTCGGCCTTGTTGCGCGGCGCGTCCGGGATTGACTCCATAATGCCGTAGGTCACGTTCATGGGCTGGAAATCCCCGCCCTGATATTCGCTTACATAATGGGAGAGCGCACCGATAGCGGTACGCCGCGTAAAATCGATCGGTTCCTGCCCGCGTAAGCTGCGCACAAGATTTACCGCAGCGACAAGGCCGCTCGAAGCGGATTCCACGTAGCCTTCCACGCCCGTAATCTGTCCAGCAAAATACAGGCCGGGCCGTGCTTTGACCTGATAGTCCCAGTTTAAAAGCCCTGGGGAGCGCAAAAACGTGTTGCGGTGCATCACGCCATAGCGCGCAAATTCCGCCTTCTGCAAGCCCGGAATCATGCGGAACACCCTGCGCTGCTCCGAAAATGTGAGGTTGGTCTGAAAGCCCACCATGTTATAGAGTGTGCCCGCCGCATCATCCTGCCGCAGCTGCACCACGGCATAAGGCCTTTTGCCCTCGCTTCTGGGGTCAATCAGCCCTATGGGCTTTAAGGGGCCGAAGGCGAGCGTTCGTTCCCCGCGCTTGGCCATAACCTCCACCGGCATGCAGCCTTCAAATACCTTGGGCGTTTCAAACGCATGCAGTTCAACCGTCCCGGCAGAAACAAGCGCATGGTAAAACGCATAGTATTCTTCCCTGGTCATAGGGCAATTGAGATAATCCTCCCCGCGTTCATAGCGTGAGGCGCGAAACACCGTTTGATAATCAAGAGAATCGGCAAAAAGCACAGGCGCCGCGGCATCATAAAAATGCAGGCTCGCGCCCAGGCTTTCTTCAATCGCGTCAAACAGCGGCCCTACCGTAAGCGGGCCTGTTGCGACAATGGCGGGCGGCTCCGGCAATGCCGCAACCTCTCCCGGTATCACTTCAATATTGGGATGTGTATGGATAACGTCTGTAATATATGCGGAAAACCCCACGCGGTCCACCGCAAGCGCGCCGCCCGCGGGTACCCGCGTTGCATCCGCTGCCCTTAAGATGAGGGAATTGAGCCTCCGCAGTTCTTCCTTTAACAGCCCGACGGCATTTTGCAGCCGGTCCGACCGGAGGGAATTGGAACAAACCAGCTCCGCAAACGCATCGCTCTCATGGGCAGGCGAGCGGTTGACGGGCTTCATTTCATATAAACGGACAAATACCCCGCGCTCGGCCAGCTGATACGCCGCCTCACACCCCGCAAGCCCCGCGCCGATGACGGCGGCGCTAAGCTTATCACTCGGCATCGTCCTTATCCTTTCTGTTGCGTAAAATATGCCCGCAATCTTTATTGGTACAGACGACATAGCTGCCCTTGGGACTTGCCTTTTGCACCATCATGGATTGGCATTTAGGGCATTGCTCCGCAACCGGCTTATCCCAGGAAACAAAGCTGCACTCCGGATACTTTTCACATCCGAAGAACGCCTTGCCGCGCTTGGTCTTGCGCTTGATGAGCGCGCCGCCGCACTGCGGGCAGGGAACGTCGATCTTTTCTAAAATCGGCTTGGTGTTGCGGCATTCCGGGAAGTTGGGGCAGGCCAGGAATTTGCCGAAGCGCCCCATTTTGTATACCATCATGGAACCGCATTTTTCACAGGGAATATCCGAAACCTCGTCCGGGATCACGACCTTCTCAATGCTTTCAGAAGCCGTTTCCACCGTCTTAATAAAGGGCGCGTAGAATTCCCTTAGAATTTCTTCGCCGTGGGTGCTGCCTTCTTCCACATGGTCAAGCTGCTCTTCCATATCCGCCGTAAACGCAACGTCTACGATGTTCTGGAAGTTTTCTTTCATCAGCTGTGTGACCACAAAGCCAAGCTCGGTGGGAATGAGCTGTTTCTTTTCGCGCATGACATAGCCGCGATCAATGATGGTGGAAATAGTAGGCGAATACGTGCTCGGCCTGCCGATGCCCTTTTCTTCGAGCGCGCGCACAAGGGACGCTTCCGTAAAGCGCGGCGGCGGCTGAGTAAAGCGCTGCTCACTGTCCACTTTTTTGAATAAGAAGGTCTCCCCGATTTCAATCTGCGGCAGGGAAACTTCCTTCTCCTGCGCGTCGTCGCGGCTTTCGGTATAAATTACGGTAAACCCGTCAAAGAGTGTACGCACGCCCACGGAGCGGAAGGTGCATCCGTTCGCGTCGATGGTGACGGTATTGGTTTCAAACCGCGCGTCGGTCATTTGGCTGGCTAAAAAGCGTTCATAGATGAGCTTGTAGAGCTTATACTGATCGTTTGTCAGCGACGCCTTGACATCCGCGGGGGCATTATTAAGGTCCGTGGGCCGGATGGCTTCGTGTGCATCCTGCGCGCCCGCGCGGCCTTTGAAGATATTCGGCTTTTCCGGCACATACTGCGCGCCGTAAGCAGAAAGGATATGCGTCTTTGCCTGCGCCTGCGCTTCCTGCGCCACACGCACGGAGTCCGTACGGATATAGGTTACAAGGCCGGTAGCGCCCTTGCCCTGCAATTCCACGCCTTCATACAATTGCTGCGCCACAAGCATGGTGCGTTTGGTGGTAAAACCAAGCTTTCTCGACGCTTCCTGCTGGAGGCTGCTTGTGGTAAACGGCGGGGCCGCGTGCCGTGTTTTCTGGCCGATCCTAACATCGGTCGCTTTAAACTCCGCCTGCTCAATGCGCTTTAAGATGGCGTCCGCGGCTTCCTTGTTTGGAATGTCCGACTTCTTGCCGTCAAAGCCGTAGAACTTCGCCTCAAACGTCTTTTTGCCGCGCTTTTCGGAGAGCTGTACTTCAATCGTCCAATATTCTTCCGCTTTAAAATCGAGAATCTCCTGCTCACGGTCGCAGATGATGCGGGTAGCGACGGACTGCACGCGCCCCGCAGAAAGCCCTTTTCTAACCTTTGCCCAGAGAATGGGGCTGATTTTATAGCCGACCAGACGGTCCAAAATGCGGCGCGCCTGCTGGGCGTCCACCAAGCGCAAGTCCACCGCGCGCGCGTTCTTCAACGAATTCTTGACGGCGGTGGAGGTAATTTCATTGAATACAATCCGGCATTTGGATGTCTCATCCAGCTTCAATATCTGCGCCAGATGCCAGGAAATGGCCTCCCCTTCACGGTCAGGGTCGGTTGCGAGATACACTTTTTTTGCGTTCTTTGCTTCCCTGCGGATGCGGTCAAGGACATCGCCCCTGCCGCGCAGCGTGATATACTTGGGCGCAAAGCTGTGTTCCACATCCACGCCGAGCTGACTCTTGGGAAGGTCCCTCACGTGGCCGTTGGAAGCAAGCACCTTATAGTTCTTGCCCAAGAATTTTTCTATGGTTTTTGCCTTTGCAGGCGACTCAACAATAACCAGGGTATCTGCCATGTACTATCCTCCGTTGCGGGCAAATTGAACCGGCGCTTTATTAAAGCGCGAATACTCTGCCCGGTAACTGCTTAATTATTCCCGAAAACTGTAGGGATGTCAAGGTTGAATTCACCTCGGAGACGGACATCGACAAGAGTTCACATATTTCGTCCGCGCTCTTTTCTCCCCTTAACAGCAGGTCCGCTACCTGCCGTTCTTTTTCCGTAAGGCCGGAGAAATCGGGTTTTTCTGCCGGCTTTGGCGCATTGCCTGCAATTCCATATTCACACAGGATATCCATTGTGCAAAATACAGGTTTTGCCTCCCCGCGCTGGATCATGCCGTTTGGCCCAAAGCTGCTGTCATCCATAATGCGGCCGGGTACTGCAAACAGGTCTCTATTTTGATCAAGCGCATAGTTTGCGGTGATGGTTGTCCCACTGCGGCTTGCCGCCTCCACCACCACAACCCCACGCGAAAGCCCGCTGATGATGCGGTTGCGTATGGGAAAGTTCTCCCGGTTGGGCTTTGTACCGGGCAAAAACTCAGAAACGACCGCGCCGCGCTCTATGATCTCATAATAGAGGCGCGCGTTCGCGCTCGGATAAATCACATCGATGCCGCTGCCCAACACAGCAACCGTAGGAAGTTCCGCATCCGTGCACCGCAGCGCGCCCGTGTGGGCCGCGCCGTCAATCCCCGCCGCCATTCCTGAAACCACGGTCGCATTGTGCTTTGCAAGCTCCTCCCCAAAGTGGAGCGCCACCGCTTCCCCATAGGCGGTATGCCTGCGCATGCCGACAACGGCAATGGGCAGAAAAAGTTCCCCGGGAAGCCGCCCTTTATAGAACAGTACCGCCGGCGGATAACGGATTTCCTTAAGCAGCGCCGGGTATTGCTCTGAAAATAACGACACGATCTCCGTTTTATTTTCCTTTAACCACAGAATGTGCCGTTCAATCTCTTCTTCATTCGCTAAAGCGCAAAGCTTTTGTGCAAAGGCCTGCCCCCATTGGGTAAACGCCGAGACAGAACCCGCCTTTGCAAGCTCGTACACGGCCGCGGGCGACTGGTACCGCGCCAAGAGACGTGAAAACAGCAGCGCATGCGCGCCCGTTGCATGATGCAGCCACAAACAAAGCTGTTCCTCCCGCGTATAGGTGCGCATACTTTAACCTCCAAACGTATGGGAATCGAAACTGCGGTACTGGATGGCCTCCGCGATGTGCGCGCTCTTGATCATTTCCTCTTCTTCAATATCGGCAATGGTGCGCGCAACCTTTAGGATACGATTGTAAGCGCGCGCACTTAAATGCAGGGAAGAGAACGCCTGCTTGAGCATCGCTTCTGAAGAAGCGTCGAGTGCGCAGTAAGTTTTCAAAAGACGGTTCGGCAGCTGCGCGTTAAAATAAATGCCTTCTTTTTGATAGCGTTTCCGCTGCACATCGCGCGCACGGTTCACACGCGCCCTGATTGCGGCGGAAGATTCGCCCTGTGCCTTGCTTGAAATATCGGAATACCCCACCTCGGACATTTCGACCGAAATATCGATCCGATCCAATAGGGGCCCTGAAATCCTGCCCTGATAGCGCTGAATTTGGAACGGCGTGCACCTGCACGGGGAAATGCGCGAACCGTAGTTGCCGCACGGGCATGGGTTCATGGCGGCGACCAGCATGAACTCCGCAGGATAGGTGGCGTTTGCTGTAGCCCGTGTGATGGTGACAACGCCGTCCTCGAGCGGCTGACGCAGGGCTTCCAAAACGTCTTTTCTGAATTCCGGAAACTCGTCCAAAAACAGCACGCCGTAATGCGCCAGACTGATTTCACCCGGCAGCGCGCGCTGCCCGCCGCCAATGAGCGCCGCAGCGGACGCGCCGTGGTGCGGCGAACGGAACGGGCGCTCCTTGATGATGCCGCCGCACTCCCGCGTTGCACCCACTACGGAATGTATTTTTGTGATTTCAAGCGCTTCTTCAAAGGTAAGATCGGGCAATATCGATGGGATGCTGCGCGCAAGCATGGTTTTGCCGGAACCCGGCGTCCCGATTAAAATCAAATTATGGCCGCCGGCAACGGCGATTTCCGCCGCGCGCTTTGCGCTCTGCTGCCCTTTGATCTCTGAGAAATCCGAAGAATGGAGGATATTCATAGCGTCCCACGCCTTGCTTTGGTAAACACTAAATGGCGTGTCTCCCCGCAAACATTCCACCGCCTGCCGCAGCGTATTGACCGGCAGTATGGTAGCGCCCGTAATATAGGCGGCTTCCTCTGCGTTGCCCTCAGGCAGAAGTATCTTTTCCGCCCCGTGTGCGAACGCGTCGATCACCATGGGCAGCACGCCGTCAATCGCGCGGACGGTACCGTCGAGCGCCAGCTCCCCTAAAAACAGAAGGCCTTTTGTCTGCTCAGGCGGTATCTGCCCCGCCGCCTCCAAAATACCGATGGCAATGGGAAGGTCGTAGACGGACCCTTCCTTTTTCAAATCCGCAGGTGCTAGATTGACGGTGATGCGGCTGATCGGAAACGCGAAGCCGCTGTTCTTGATGGCGGCGCGCACCCGTTCGCGCGATTCACGCACGGCTGCGTCCGGCAGGCCTACTGTTTCAAACGAAGGCAGCCCGTTTGCGATATCCACCTGCACCTGTACGGAAAACCCGGCGATCCCGTTGAGCCCATAGCTTTGAATGCTGGAAAGCAAG
>JAEYLA010000063.1 GCA_023461495.1 Bacillota bacterium
CGGGTTGCCACCCACTGGCCGTCCCGCATGATCGTCACATCGGTACAGATGCGGAGGATTTCATCCATTCTATGAGAGATGTAGATAATGCCTACATTTTTTTCGCACAATTTATTGAGGATGCGGAACAGATGCTCCACCTCGTCGTCCGTCAGGGAAGATGTCGGCTCATCGAGCACCAGGATCTTTGCATTGTAGGAAACGGCTTTTGCGATTTCGACCATCTGCCGTTTGGATACGGAAAGCGTATGGATCATGACCTTGGGGTTGACGTCAATTTCCAGTTCATCAAATATCCGCTTTGTTTCATTGTACATGGCCTTGTGGTCCACCACGCCATGTTTGCCGGGAAAACGGCCCAGCCACATGTTCTCCATGACATTGCGCCGCAGCACCTGGTTGAGCTCCTGGTGCACCATCGCAACGCCGTTATCAAGCGCGTTGCGGGGGCTAATGAAGTTAACGGGCTTGCCCTCCATTTTGATGGTTCCGGCGTCTTTCTTATAAATGCCAAAAAGGCACTTCATCAAAGTGCTCTTTCCCGCGCCGTTCTCCCCCATCAGCGCGTGCACAGTACCGCCCTTGAGCTTGAGCTGCGCACGGTCAAGCGCCTTGACGCCGGGAAAGGACTTATCAATATCGAGCATTTCAAGCAAATAGGTTTCTTCCATGTTGTATTCACCAGCTCCCTGATCTAAAAAGGAGAGGCATCCCATTTGGGATGCATCCTAGGACGCCTCTCCGGTTGAGTTCTTTAGCCGCTTTTCAAGACCGGCTGTTGTTATTTCGTGATCTTGGCGTACGGGATACGGATGGAGTAACCGTCGGCGGCGATCTGATAGTCGGTACCGTCAAGGAAGTCCTTGCCGAGCGCCTTGTTGACCGCGAGCGTCACGCAGGCTTTGCCCATGGCGTCGCCATCCTGCTGTACGGTAGCAGTCATCTTGCCGGCCTTGATGGCTTCAAGCGCCGCGTCAACCGCGTCAACGCCGATGACCACAATCTGCGGATCGCCTGCTTCGCCGGTGTTATAGCCGACCGCGTTGAGGGCGGCAATCGCGCCAAGGCCCATCATGTCGTTGTTGGCAAAGATGACTTCGATCTGATCGCCGAAGTTTGCAAACGCCGCCGTCATCGCGTCCTGTGCCTGCGCCTGATCCCAGTTGCAGACAAGGGTCTGGCCCAGCTGCTCAAGCTTCAGGCCGTTCTTTTCAGCCGTCTCTACGGAATACTGGCTGCGCGCAATGGCCTCGGGGTTATTGGGCTCGCCCATGAACATGATGTACTGGAGCTTGCCGTCGCCGTTCTTATCGATGGAGGCATCCGCCTTATAGAGATCTGCAAGGATTTCGCCCTGCATATCGCCGGCTTCACGCGGGGTGGTGCCGATAAAGATGGAGCCGGGATCCTTGATGACGGACTGGATGGTGTTTTCCACCGGTTCCTTGTTGTAGAAGAGGAACGGTACGCCGTTCGCCTTGTCCACCAGACTCTGGCCGGAAGCGACTTCCGCGAGGTTGATGATGACAAAGTCCGGCTGGGAAGCGAACATGATATCCGCCTGGTCGTTCTGGGTCGCCATGCTGTCGTTCGCATCCTGCATTTCCAGCTTGATCTTGACACCAAGCTTGGCGCCAATTTCTTCGGCATACTTGGTCATTGCGGTACGGACGGTGGATCCATACGCATCGTCAAATTTCCAGACAAGAACGCCGATATCCAGTTCCTTGGGCGCTTCTGCGGCCGGAGCTTCCGGCTGTTTTGCGGGCTCTTCCGAGGCGGGGGCAGCGGGAGTGTTGGGGGCTGCCGAGGGCGCGCAAGCCGCCATGGACACGACCAGCGCAAGTGCCATGATCAGAGCAAACAGTTTTTTCATGGTGTTCCTCCTTGATATGATGTGTATTGTTTAAAGAGCAGCGTCGCCCTTTAAGCGCGATCAGTACAACGGAGGCGGCATTTGTTTTGCGGTTTGCAATTGCGTGTATTTGGGGTAAAAGACCTATGAAAAACGGTAAAGAATATGCGGTATTCAGAAAGTGGCGATCCCATGCAGGCAACGAGTCCGTATGAAACAATTTGTACCATTAACGTTAATGTATTATACATCGAATCACAATAATTGTCAAGCACCGTCAAATCAGAAACATGTATTGAATTGTAAAACTATAAGTTAATTTTAGTAGACGTGCATGTTTTATATAAACAAAAGTTCCTGTTTACATAGGTTTCAGGAGAGCCCGTTCCCGATGTTGCGCACGCTTCTGCGCGGCACAAGCGTGGTTTCAAGCGTGTTCTGATAATACTCTTCCGCCGGATGCTCGCTGCGGATGCGCTTTAGGAGTATCTCCACCGCCTGCGTGGCAATTTCCGTTTTGCAGTTGTCGATGCTTGCAAGATGAATAGGCAGCCTGAAATTGGACTGGATATTATCAAACCCTATAATGGAAAAATCCTCGGGGATACGGTATCCCTCGTTCTGCAGGTATTCCATCAGCCCCATGGCGACAAGATCGCTGTAGGCGAATATCGCGGTAAACTGCGTGCCTTTTTTAATCAGGTTCCCAATAATTTTCCGGCTTCCATCTCCCTTGATGGGTACCTCACAGATGAGCGACTCCCGTACCGGGATATGCGCCTCCTCAAGGGCGTCGCGGTACCCAAGTCTGCGGTTTGAGGCGCTTACGTTGTAGCCCGGCCCTTGCACCAAAAGAATATCCCTGTGGCCATTGTCCAGCAGGAACTTTGTCGCCTGGTATCCGCCCAAACGGTCGTCCCCCACCACAAAATCCGTATTGATCTCAAAGGATCGCCGGGCAAAGAACACAAACGGCACGCCGGATTCCTTTAAAAAATGCGTGTTGCGTTCGGAATGCTGCGCGGGGCAGATCAAAATGCCGTCCACATTTCGGTTAAGCGCCGTCTGGATCGCGATGTATTCCGCTTCTTCTTCCTCGGACGTATTCAATAAAATCGTGGAATATCCGTGCCGCCTTGCGTTGCGCTCCACTTCCTCTGTGATGATGCTGTAAAAAAGATTCGAAACATCTCCAACGATGACGGCGATGGTATGCGTATACCCCGAGCGCAGGCTCGAAGCGATGGTATTGCCCACATAACCCATTTCCTGCGCCACATGGCGGATATGCTTGCGCGTCTCCTCGGAAATGTCCTGCATGTTCCTGAGCGCGCGGGAAACCGTATTGATGCTGTAGCCGGTCTTTTGCGCCACATCCTTGAGCGTGGTACGGTTCTTCGGTCTTGGCGGCATACGCTGTGCATCACCCTTCAACGTAAAGTGCATTTTGCAGATTGTTAGAGCTTGTGAGACGATGATAGCATGTTTTTTTCGGCTTGTCTAATACTATCGGCATGATATAAGCCATAACCACATCCAGAGCTTAATCGATAAAGTAGCCTGTATTGTGCCTTTTGGTATTTGTCTGTATACTAAAACTTGCGGGCCTCTCCCGCCAATCAAACAAAGTGTGAGGATTTGACTCTATGAAAGCGATCATGTATGGGGCAGGCAACATCGGCCGCGGTTTTATCGGCGCGCTGTTCTCACAATCCGGCTACGACGTCAGCTTTATTGACGTAGCGGAGTCTGTGGTCTCCCAGCTCAGGGAAGACGGCGCTTATCCGCAGCGCATCGTCAGCAACGAGGGCTTCACGGATATTCCGGTGCGCAATGTGAGCGCGATCGACGGGCGGGATGTGGACGCCGTGACCGACGCCATCGCCGAAGCCGATATCATGGCGACTGCCGTGGGCGTCAATGTATTAAAGCATGTTGCGCCGCTGATTGCCGCAGGTTTGAAAAAACGTTTTATGAACCCGCGCCCGCTCAACATCATCATCTGTGAAAACCTGATGGACGCGAACAAGATACTTGAAGGCATGCTCAAGGCGCATATGGACGAGCGGGAGCAGCGCCTGATGGATACCTATATCGGCCTTGTGGAAGCTTCCATCGGCCGCATGGTTCCCATCCAGAAGCCCGAAATGCAGGACGGCAACCCGTTGCGCGTCTGTGTGGAAAAATATGATTACCTGCCGGTGGACAAGGCCGCGTTTGTAGGCGAGATTCCCAAGCTTCATAACCTTGTCCCCTTCTCGCCGTTTGATTTTTACATCAAGCGCAAGCTCTACATTCATAACATGGGACATGCGACCTGCGCCT
>JAEYLA010000064.1 GCA_023461495.1 Bacillota bacterium
CTGGAGCAGGTGCCAAAAGAAGCAAAGATCATCAAAAAAATCAGCGAATCCGCCATATTGGAGGATGGAAGCATACAGGCAATCGTCGCCGTTTGTACACAGGAGCAGATCGGCATTACAAAACCGATCGATCCCAACGCACAGCTTTCTGTAACGGACGGGGCAAACTAAACGCACAACAGATAAACACGAAAGGCAGTGCAGTATTTGGAAGAACTGAACCAGGAGACATTGAACCTGTTTGAAGAAATGCCGACCCTAAATCCACTCGGATTGGGAGAAATGCCGGCCGCAAGCCCGTGCGCATCGGAAGAAACGCCGGTCCAAGGCCCGCTCAAAAGCGAAGCGCTGATCCCGGTACAATCGATGGACGAGCAGATCAAGCTGTTCGGGGTATTTGATGAAAATCTGGACATCCTGCAGGCGGAAACCCACGCGCGCATCCGTACCTCAGCCGATTGCATCAAGATAGAGGGCAAGACGGAAGATGTGGAGCTTTGCCGGATCGTTCTTGAAAAATTGCTCCAGATGCTCAGAAAAGGGGAACCCATCAACCGCGGACGAATTCGCTATGCGGTGGACCTTGCAAAGGAAGGCAACGCGGATCTCATTGAGCAGATTATGGGCGATGTGATCGCCATTACGAACAAGGGCCGCCAGATTAAGTGTAAGACGCTGGGGCAGAAGCGGTATGTGCAGGCGCTCAAGGAGTACGATCTTGTATTCGGCGTCGGCCCCGCAGGCACAGGCAAGACCTACCTTGCGGTGGCGATGGCGGTGCTTGCGTTCAAGAACAAAGAGGTGGACCGCATCATATTGACGCGTCCCGCCGTGGAAGCGGGAGAGAAGCTGGGCTTTTTGCCGGGCGATCTCCAAAATAAAGTGGATCCGTATTTGCGGCCGCTGCATGACGCGCTCAACGATTTCCTGGGCAATGAAACCTACCGTGGCTTGGTCGAGCGCGGCGCGGTGGAGGTGGCCCCGCTTGCCTACATGCGCGGGCGTACGCTCAACAACGCCTATATCATTTTGGATGAGGCGCAGAACTGCACCATCGAGCAGATGAAAATGTTCCTGACGCGTTTTGGGGAAGGCTCCCGCGTCGTCGTCACCGGAGACATCACGCAGATCGACCTCCCGCAGGACAGGAAAAGCGGCCTTGTGCACGCGCTTGGCGTGCTTGAGGGCGTGGAAGGGATTTCGGAGATTTTTCTCACACAAAAGGATGTGGTGCGGCACGATCTGGTGCAGCGCATCATCCGCGCATACGAACGCAAAAGGAACTGAGCCAAAAGAAACTCGCTTTCACCGCGTAGCGGAGCGTTCGGGCAAGGAGGTAAACATTGGGCAGGAAAGAGGAAGGCAGGGAGCGCATCGGACTGTTGTCCATCCTTGCGCTTGCGCTTGTGCTCGCGCTCTTTTACGGTTGTACCCTTGCGGTGCTCTCTCCCAAGCGCTATGATGTCATGACAGGCATGCCTGCGCCCGAAACCATAGAGGCGCCGCGCAGCGTGGAAGATGAAACGGCGACGGGCGCGCTCAAAGACGCCGCGCGCGAAAATACGAAGGCCGTTTACCGTCTGGATCCCGCATTGATCGATACCTACAGCCAGGGGGCGACCGACTTTTTTGCACAGGCAGACGCCATGCGGGACGGTGCGCGCGCGTTGCTGATTGCAAAGCAGGGGGATGCGCTTGCCGGGCATACGCTTTCCGTGGAAGAGTGGAAGGACGCGCTCAGCGGGCAGGAGCTTACAAGCCTGCTTTTGGCGCTTCCGATTTCACTCGGTGAAGAGGAAGGCTGGCAGCTGCTAAGCGCAAAGGACAGCGAGCTGCTGCGCCTGCAGGATGTGGTGCTCTCAAAACTCACCACCGCGCTCAAAAGCGGGGTGGAGGAGCGCACGCTGCTTGCAAAGAAAACTGCGTATGTGCAGGAACTCAATGCAACTACACTGCCGGACACGCTCAAGGCAATCGGGAAAAAGCTGTTCGATACCTATCTGCAGCCCACGTTTGTAGTGGACCAGGAAGCGACCGCGCGTGCGCGTGAGCTTGCCGCACAGAACGTGGAGCCCGTAATCGTCAAGCGGGGCGAGATCATCGTACACAAGGGGGATCAGGTGACAGAACAGCAGTTCAGACTCCTTCGGGAGTTGGAGCTGCTGCGGCAGGAAGGGGCGGAAGTCCGCCTGCGCGTGGGCTTGGCGCTGCTTCTTTTGCTGCTGTTCGGTTGCTTCTTTGCATGGCTGTTTTTGTACCAACCCAGGGTGCTGCAAAACAAAAAGTCTATGCTGATTCTTTCGTTTTCCCTGGCGGCGGCAGCGCTGCTGGCCCTCGCGTTCTATACGCTCGACCCGCGCGTTGTGACCGGCGTTATGGGCGTGATGCTTGTTGTGTTGCTGCTCGACAGCAAAATTGCAATGGCCGCAAACGTGCTGCTTGCACTTTGTCTTGGCCTGCTTGCGGGTGGGCAGGGGACGGAACTGATGGGTTTCCACGCCATGACGCTTTTTGCCGCCATGCTTGTGGGCGGACAGACAGCCATTTATTGCCTGCGCGGCAATCAGAAGCGCGGGTCCATCATTGCGGCGGGGGCGCTTTCGGGCGCTGCGGCTGCCGCTGTTACCGCCGCGGCGTATGTGATGGCGGGAAAGACGGCGGCGGACACGCTGATTGCAGCCGGATGGGCGGTGGGCAGCGCCACTATTTCCGCCATTTTGGTGGTAGGCTCGCTCTCTGTTTGGGAGAACCTGTTTGATGTGGCGACCAGCGCCCGGCTTGCGGAGCTAAGTAACGCCAACCATCCGCTGCTGCGGCAGCTGATGACGGAAGCGCCGGGCACGTATCATCATTCAATGATGACCGCGGCTTTGGCGGAAAGCGCGGCGGAGGCTGTCGGCGCCGATGCGCTGCTTGCGCGCGTGGGCGCATATTATCATGATGTCGGCAAGCTCAGGCGGCCGCTGTATTTCAAGGAAAATCAAAAGCCGGGAGAAAACATTCACGATACGCTGCCCGCGTCCGAAAGCGCCGCCATTATATTGGCGCACCAAAAGGACAGCGTAGTGATTCTCAACAAGCACAAAATGCCCTCGGCTGTGGTGCAGATCGCGTTTGAACACCACGGCAATACGCTTGTGACGTATTTTTACCATAAGGCGGTAAAGGAAAGCGCAAAGCCGCCCGCGCAGAAGAATTTCAGATACCCGGGCGCAAGGCCTTCCACCAGGGAAAGCGCGATTGTGCATCTTGCGGACAGCTGCGAGGCGGCTGTGCGCGCCATGGAAAATCCCACGCGCGAAGCCGTGGAGGAAACGGTTGCAAAAATTATCAAGGGCAAAATAGACGATGGGCAGCTTTCCGTGTCCCCGCTGAATTTCAGGGAAATTTCCATAATCGAACAAAGCTTCTTGCGCACATTCAATGGTCTGATGCATGAGCGCATCGCATATCCCGAGCTTGAGCGCCCGCGGGAGGAATAATGCACAGCATTGTAGATGAAACGGATACCCTCAAAGAAGAAGAGCTTGTTTTCATCCGCGCTGCGGCGGACGCCGCGTTTGTGATGGAGGAAAAGCGCGGCGCGCTTGCGCTCTATTGCGTAACGCAAGAGGAAATCCATGCCCTCAATTTGGAGCACCGGGGCGTTGACCGCGTGACGGACGTATTGAGCTTTCCGGCTTCGGAGCCGGGGGAAGCCCCGCCTGACGGGTTCTGGGGGGACATCGTCCTCTGTCCGGACCGGGCAAGGGAGCAGGCGATGGAATATGGACACAGCTTTGTGCGGGAGCTTGCGTTTTTGACGGTACATGGCGCATTGCACCTGTTCGGATATGACCACATGGAACAACAAGAAGAAACATACATGCTCCAACGGCAAAAAGCCATACTCGAAAGGATGGGAGTTACAAGATGAAGCACACAATACACGATCTTGAAATCAAGAACTTGCTGCGCATGGCGAACGAGGCGATGGACCGCGCATATGCGCCCTATTCCGGCTACCGCGTAGGCGCATGCCTCAAGGGCGTTTCCGGCGCTTACTACCTTGGCTGCAATATTGAAAACGCGTCGTTCACGCCGACCAACTGCGCCGAGCGCACGGCGCTCTATAAAGCGGTCTCCGAAGGCGAGCGCAAGTTTGAAGCGTTGGCCGTGATTTCCACGGGCGAACAGACCACGCTGCCCTGCGGCGTATGCCGCCAGGTACTCGTGGAGTTCTGTGAGCCGGATATGCCGGTCATTTGCGCCAACCGCAACGGCAAGTTCCAGATTTATGAGCTGGGCGAGCTGCTGCCGCACGCATTTTCACCAGAGGCTATGAAATGACATTGGCTTTGAGCAAGTTGTTTTTGATCGCTTCTCCACAACTTTGGCGATAGGGCATGATAAATATGACATCGTTCTTAAGCGGCTTTGTTTCCATCATTGGCTGCCCCAATGTGGGCAAGTCCACACTGTTAAACCGGCTGGTTGGACAGAAGATAGCCATCGTTTCTCCGCGCGCGCAGACCACCCGCAACCGGATTACAGGCGTGCTCACGCGCAAGGAGTATCAGATCGTGTTTTTAGATACGCCGGGCGTGGCAGCACCCAAGAACCGTTTGGGGGAATATATGCGGCGCGTGGCGTATTCCGCACTCGATGAGGTGGAGGCAATTCTCTACCTTATCGATCCCATCAACGGCCTTCGGGAGCGGGACGAAGCGCTCGTTGAACGTCTGAAGGGCGCGAAGGCGCCAAAGATCGGCTTGATTAATAAAATTGATCTTTGCTCGCTTGCTCAGGTGGAGGCCGCGGAAGCATTTTTAAACAACGCCGGATGCTTTGAACATATTTTACGCATCAGTGCTGAAGCGGGTGCTGGCGTCGAAAAGCTCGAAGTCCTGCTGCGCGCTTACCTTGTGGAGGGGCCGCAGTATTTCCCGGAGGATATGGTGACGGATGTACCCGAGCGCGCGCTGTGCGCCGAGCTGATCCGCGAAAAGGCGCTGCTGCTGCTGCGCGAAGAGGTGCCTCACGGCGTGGGCGTCGAGGTAGACAAGATGTCCGTCCGCCCGGAAGGGGAGTTAACGGATGTCTGGGCGACGATCTACTGCGAGCGCGAAGGGCATAAGGGCATTGTGATCGGCAATAAGGGCACGATGCTCAAGCGCATTGGCGAGGCGGCGCGCAGGGATATGGAATGGATGCTCGGCACCCGCGTCAACCTGCAGCTGTATGTCAAGGTGCGCGAGGGCTGGCGCAACAGCGCAAGCGCACTCAGGGAGCTTGGGTACGAGTAGACCAAGGGATGCGGCTCTCTCGCTTTTGCCGGAATTTGTATTTCATGGGTTTGCGTGTTCCGTGACAAACTAGGGGCATTCCACAAAAATAAGGAGTGCATTTCTAATATGGCAAAAAGCAAAAAACGGGATGCGCAGCGCGCCTGGCATGAATTCTCGGAAACGGGGGCAGTGGGCGCGTACCTGACCTATCGTGCCATGTGTACGAGGGAGGAGCAGCTAAAAGAGCGCTGATATTTATGAGGAGTTTCGCCCGGCCCAGGCCGGGCAATTTCAATTCTGGGGTATTGGGGGAACGGGGTATGGCATTTCTTACGGTAACAGGCATCGTCATGCGGTACGCGAATTACCGGGATAATGACCGCATCCTCACGCTCTTTACCAGGGAGATGGGGCGTATCGATGCAAAGGCAAGGGGCTGCCGCAGGCAGAAAAGCCCGTTGCTTGCCTGCGCCCAGCCGTTTGTGTTCGGGGAATACCAGCTGTTTTCCTCCAAGGACCGCTTTGTGGTGGATCAGTGCGACATCCGGGAAACCTTTTATCCACTTCGGGAGAATATCGAAAAATTCACCGCGGCAAACGTCATGCTTTCACTTTCCGCGCTTGGCGTGCAGGAGCGCGAGCCGAACCCGGAACTGTTTTCGCTGTTGTACCATGCGTTAAGCTTCCTCTGCTATGGGGAAAGCGATCCGGCTGATCTTGCGCTGTGCTTTACCGCGCGCTACTTTTCCCTGATCGGCTTCCGCCCGGCCATCACCGCCTGCGCTGCTTGCGAAAACGAGCTTCGCACAAAGCGGGAGATTTACTTCCACGCGCAGGCAGGCGGCGCGCTGTGTGCGGACTGTGCCCGCCTGGAAAACAGAGGGGAGCCGGTTTCGGTGCTGGCACTTGAAGCCATGCGGCGTATGCTGCTGCTTGAGGACGCGGCGCTTGACCGTGTGCGTTTGCCCGAAGCTGTGCGGCGGGAGTTGCTTTCCATTTTGGAAGGCTACTGCACAGCGGTTTTGGAGCGGGAGAATAAGCCCCTTGCGGCGCTTCGCGCGTTGCTCTGAGGGGAACCCGGCTTTTTGCAGGAATTCCTGCATTTATCCAGTTTTCCATTGCATTCTTTTGCGGGACAGTATATAATTGAATGCGCCAAATAAGCGGTAATGCAGGCTTAAAAATCCCCAAATATGAAAGAATTGTAAGAGTTAGAGGTTTTTGCTTTTCAAAAGCGCTTTCCATAACAAATTTGCATATAGGAGGGTCTAAATGGGACACAAGTATGTTTATCTTTTCAGCGAGGGTAACGCCCAGATGCGCAATCTGCTGGGTGGCAAGGGTGCGAACCTTGCGGAGATGACCGGTTTGGGTCTGCCCGTTCCGTTCGGCTTCACCATCACCACAGAGGCCTGCACACGCTATTATGAAGATGGCAGGCGCGTTGGCGATGATATTCAGGAGCAGATTTTTAAGGCTGTTGAAGAGCTTGAAAAGGTCGCCGGCAAAACCTTCGGCGATGTGAAAAATCCCTTCCTTGTGTCCGTACGCTCCGGCGCGCGCGCTTCCATGCCGGGCATGATGGATACCATATTGAACCTTGGTTTGAACGATGAGACGGTTGTAGGCCTTGCCGCGCTTACCAACAACGAGCGCTTTGCCTATGACAGCTACCGCCGCTTTATCCAGATGTTCAGCGATGTTGTGATGGAAGTGGAAAAGGCCAAGTTCGAAGAAATCCTAGACGAGGTCAAGCATGAAAACGGCTGCAAGCAGGATACCGACCTGACCGCTGACAATCTTAAAGAGGTCGTCAAGCGCTATAAGGCGCTCTATCTCAAGGAAAAGGGACATGAGTTCCCCCAGGATCCCAAAGTGCAGCTCATGGAATCCGCACAGGCCGTATTCCGCAGCTGGGATAACCCCCGTGCGATCGTATACCGCCGCATGAACGACATCCCCTATGATTGGGGCACTGCCGTCAACGTGCAGGCGATGGTATTCGGCAACATGGGCAACGACTGCGGCACCGGCGTTGCGTTCACGCGCAACCCCTCCACCGGCGAAAACAAGCTCTATGGCGAATATCTGATGAACGCGCAGGGCGA
>JAEYLA010000065.1 GCA_023461495.1 Bacillota bacterium
ACCCACAGCTTGTTGGCGATGGTAAACTGCTTCATCCAGCCGCTCCCTTGGTGTTATTGATCCGCGCTCTCCCGGTAAACCGCGCCTTCATGCGAACTTTTCTGCTACCGGTCTATATAACATATCGGTACATTTGCGTTTGATGTGAGCGCCGTTCCCGCCCCCCAGGGCCGATGATGCGTCTGTGCGCCTTTCGGCATATTTTGTTTGCACCGACTCAAGTTAACCGTCGATTCATCCTCCCTGGCGGCCGGCTATGGGTCTGCAGCGTTGCGGAACGACCGAAACAGCGTTTTCCTGCGTTTTGCTCTTTGGCATGTCCCAAAAAAACACTTCCGCAGGAAAGCATGCTTTGTTTTATCAGCAAGCGCCCCAAAAGCATACGAATCCGGCGGGTTCTCGCTTTGCCTGAACCCCTCCTGTCTTGCATTTTTTCACCACTTGTGGTATGCTTTCTAAGCGCCTTGACCCGGCGCCTGTTTTGCCAATGAGGTGCGGAATGCAGTGTTGGAAGCGTATCAAAATGGCATAGCGGGCCGCACTTAACATGTGGCAGTTTGCCCACCAACTTGCATTTTTTATGAGGTATGGAGAGATACCCAAGTGGTCGAAGGGTCCGCACTCGAAATGCGGTAGCCGGTTTGCGCCGGGCGAGAGTTCGAATCTCTCTCTCTCCGCCAAGACAGCCATTGAAGCGCAAGCTTCTGTGGCTGTTTTTTATGTTTGGCGCTCTTTTAAAATTCAAATTTTCAGCTGTAGACAATTACTCTATTCGGGCCTTGAAAAGCGCGCCCCGGATACATATAATAAATAGGTTGTGATTTGCGATGGGTTCTAAGGAGGGGAAAACGATGAAAACCGGCTTTGATAACCAGAAGTATCTGGCCTTGCAATCCGCCTGCATCATGGAGCGGCTTTCCCACTTTGGGGACAAGCTCTACCTGGAATTTGGCGGCAAGCTTTTTGATGATTTTCACGCATCCAGAGTACTGCCGGGCTTTGCGCCGGACAGTAAGGTGCGCATGCTGCTGCAGCTTGCGGATAAAGCGGAGGTGGTAATTGCCATCAATGCCGCGGATATTGAAAAGAACAAGGTGCGGGGCGACCTGGGCATCACCTATGATTTGGATGTGCTTCGCCTGATCGATGCGTTTCGGGGCGTGGGGCTTTATGTGGGCAGCGTGGTCCTTACCCAATACAGGGGTCAAGGCGCTGCGGATTCCTTTAAGGCCCGGCTGGAATCCCTGGATGTGAAGGTATACCGGCATTATCCCATAGAGGGTTATCCAAGCAATGTGGAGCACATCGTGAGCGAAGAAGGATATGGGAAAAACGACTATATCCAAACCAGCCGCTCTCTGGTGGTGGTAACGGCTCCCGGCCCGGGCAGCGGCAAGATGGCCACCTGCCTTTCCCAGCTTTACCACGAACACAAGCGGGGCGTGCACGCGGGCTACGCCAAATTCGAGACCTTCCCCATTTGGAACCTCCCACTCAAGCATCCCGTGAACCTGGCCTACGAGGCAGCCACCGCAGACCTAAACGATGTGAATATGATCGACCCCTTCCATCTGGAGGCCTATGGCGAGACCACGGTCAACTACAACCGGGATGTGGAGGTCTTCCCCGTGCTTTCCGCCATGTTCCGCCGCATCTATGGGGAATGTTTCTACCGCTCCCCGACGGATATGGGGGTGAACATGGCAGGCAAGTGTATTGTGGATGATGAAGCTTGCCGTCAGGCCGCGTGCCAGGAGATCATCCGCCGCTATTACGGGGCCAGATGCGCGGCCCGCCAGGGCTTGTCCGGCAGCGAGACTGCGGATAAAATACGCCTTTTGATGAACCAGGCCGGCATTTCCGAGGCGGACCGGCCCGTGGCGGCCATCGCCCTGAAAAAGGCGGAGGACACCGGCGCGCCCGCAGCCGCCCTGCAGCTGCCGGACGGCCGCATCCTCACGGGAAAGACTAGCCCGCTTCTGGGCGCATCGAGCGCTTTGCTTTTGAACGTGCTCAAAGAACTGGGCGGTATACAGGATGGGGTACACCTCATCTCCCCCATCGTGATCGAACCCATCCAACACTTGAAGGTGGAGCACCTGGGAAACCGCAACCCCCGCCTGCATATGGATGAAGTCCTGATCGCCCTTTCCATATCCGCAGCCACAAACCCCACTGCGGAGCTGGCCATGCAGCAGCTGGACAAGCTCCGGGGCTCCGAGGCCCATTCCTCCGTCATCATATCTTCTGTGGATGAGGGCATATTCCGCAAGCTGGGGGTAAACCTCACCTGCGAGCCCAGGTATCAGGGCAAAAAGCTGTATCATAAATAGAGATTTGACCAGGCCCGGCGCATCCCATATGCGCCGGGCCTTATGCATGCATTCCTTAAAAAGCAGTTCCGGAACGGTGATGAGGTTTTGTTTCCAAGATTTTTTTCCTGCCGGAAAACGAAAGCCATTGCATTGGTGTAAAACCGTGCTGTTAACTGCTGTTCTAAAAGCAAAGTAGAGGCTGCTTTCATCTTATAAAACTGAAACCATCCCGCTTTACAAAAGCCCCGCCTCTATGAGGCAGGACTTTTGCGTGCGCATGACGTGACAGCGCTCTATATAGCCGGCTATTTTCTTTTGTCCTGCACAATCCTGTCCTAAATATCTTCGTCGCGGTTGCAGTCCTTGGAGTACAGGTAGGAGAACGCTTCCTCCCGCCCGATGCCGTATGCTGCCTGCGGAGAATATGCGCCCATGAAGATATAATCGCCCTTTTGCACGGGCGTCCAGATATCATCCAGGCGGTACATGCCCTCCCCGCTCAAAATAAGCGCCCCGTGCTCCTGCACATGCGTTTCAATATACCCGTGGCATGCGCCGGGCCGGAAGGAAAGGATGTGGAAATTCATATCATATTCCTGCGTCTTGGGCAGCAAATCGCAGATGAGCACATCTTCCATATCTTCATATGCAATAGGCGCTACATTGCTGATATTGGAGCAGACCACCCCGGGAAATCCCGCTCCTGCAGGTTTATACCTTCTCTTATACAGGAAGAATTCGCACGCCGTCTTCGCCTCAAAGTACATCTTCAAATTTGCCGGGCAGAACAAATATCCCCCTTCGGTCAGGGTAAAAGGCTGCTTTCCCGCCCTTGCCCGGAGCTTGCCGCGCAGCAGGTACAGGAAGGTTTCCACACCGTCTCCGCCAAAGCCCGCAAGATTGCGTGCTTCTTTCTCCGCCGTCACCAGATAATCCACAAACGCCGCGCCAAGCTTGGGGGAGGAAAGGATGGTTACATCGCAATGTTCAAAGCCGGGAATGACATTCTTCACGAGTCCATCCGGCGTGAGCAGCGCAAAGTTGCCCTTTTTTACAATACACCTGGAGGAAAGCGGCTCTTTGGTATAGCCGGTGTTGCTGTTGCGAAAGCCCATAATCAAGTACCCCTTTCTGATGTACAGGTCCCATACGGATTATTCTTTAACGATACCATATAGGAACCCATAGAGGTAGATGGAATGCCTGCATTTCACGCATAAAGCTGTCCATGCTGTCCTTTGCGGGACGCTTTGGGCGTGAACTCGCGGCATATGCGCCATTTAGCCGCAAGATACCTCCGGATTTTTTACGGCACTTTTTTTCCGGACGCGCGGCGTAACAAAACGTGATAATGATCTTCCATTCTGTCTCGATATTAATAGAAGGAGGATTGAACATGAAACAAAAAACAACAACAGCGGCGGCAGGTACATCCTTCCGCTATGATCTAAAGCGTGCCGATACGCTGAATTTGATCGTCATCTGGGTATTGATTGCCGTTATTATCGAGCAGGTGTTTCTCAAAAACAAAGGCAACCAGATCTCCGTCACCATTGAAGCGCTTGCAGTAGGCGCTCTTGCAACGGCCATATACTTTTTGCCGGTCCGGCGGTTTCTGAAATCGCTGCTGTTTGGCCTGATTCCCGCTATCGCCGTCTGTGCGGTCATATTCACAAACAGCTTTTCCGTGGACAGGCATTATATGCTCTGCATTACGACAGCCATCATTGCATTGTACTTTAACCCCAAGCTGCTCCTGCTCTACGGCGGAATTATCAATGTACTTGTGCTTGCGATTTATGCGCTGCGCCCCGAAAATTTACTTGGCGCCGATGCAAGCATCCCGTTTTTCCTTTCGGTGTTCTTCATGCTCAACGGGCAGATCCTTGTGCTGTATTTCCTGACCAAATGGGCAAGCGGAATACTCAATGACGTCATCAAAAACAATGCCGCTGTAAACGAGCTGCTGGAAAAAATCCAAAAAAGCAGCGAAGTGCAAAAAAAACAGGCGGATTATCAGGATGCCGAAGTGAAGAAGCTCCTGCACGGCATGGAGCGCCTTGCACAGGGAGAGCTTTCGCTTGATATCACGCTTGCGCAGCCGGACGAAGACACCATGAACGCTTACGCGCTGTTTTCCAGCATCCATGGTCAGTTCCAGACGAGTGTGGAGAGCATCAAAGGCTATATCCTGGAAATCTCCTCTGTGCTTTCCGACGTGTCCACAGGCAGGCTGACAGTCTCCATTTGCTCCGATTATAAAGGCGAGTTTGCCGCGCTCAAGACCTCCATCAACAGCATTATCCGCTCGCTCAACAGCGTGCTCTCTGATATCAACACCGCTGCGGAACAGGTGGCTTCCGGCGCAAGCCAGGTATCCACAGGCAATCAGGCGGCTTCCTATGGAACGGTGGAGCAAATCAGTTCCATAGAAGAACTGAGTGCCACGGTGGAGGGCATTGCGGATGTCGCCAAGCGGAACGCAGGCAATGCCAACAGCGCAAACGCATTGACCGCATCCGCCAGCAAAGAGGCAGCATCCGGCAACGAAAAAATGCTGGAACTGCATCAGGCGATGGAAGAAATCAGCGAAGCTTCCGCAAACATCGGCGAGATTATTAAAATCATTGACGATATCGCTTTCCAGACCAACCTCTTGGCACTCAACGCAGCGGTGGAGGCGGCGCGCGCGGGCGCGCACGGCAAGGGGTTTGCCGTGGTCGCAGAGGAAGTCCGCAACCTCGCCTACCGGAGCGCCGGCGCCGCTAAAGAGACGACGGAGCTGATCGAAGGCTCTATTGCAAAGGTCAGGGCGGGCACAAAGATTGCAAACGAAACTGCAGCCGCACTCACCAATATCACGGAGACTGTGGAAAAAGCCGCAAAGCTTGTAGAAGAGATTTCCTCGGCATCCAACGATCAGGCGGCAAGCATCAGTGAGGTCAGCAAAGGTTTTGAGCAGATGACGGATATCGTACAGACAAGCTCCGCTACTGTGGAGCAGGTTGCCGCCGCAGGCGAGGAGCTTTCCAGCCAGGCGGAGCTTCTCAAAAGCATGGTCGGCCGGTTCTCGCTCCAGAAAGAGTAAAATCGTCAAAACGCCGCAATAAAGAGTGCCGGCATGAGAAAGCAAGCACCGATGCTGTCACTTGCAGACAGCATCGGTGCTTGTTATGATAGCAATGGTATTAAAAAGCATAGGACATGTTGCTGTACTCCCTGATAATTGCTTTCAGACAGCAGACAAGATCTTTGTTCTAAATATGGCCGCAAAATCCCTTATTGCGATCATGGGCAAGCTATAAATTGTGCTGCAATAATTTACAAGCCGAAGATATTAAGCATGCTTTTACAGGAAGTTGAAAGACCACCTCTCTAAATCCGGCAAATATGGAGAGGATTTTATTTCAGATATACGATAGTCTTGGGGCAAGGAGAAGATGGAAATGGATTGGCTAAGTCACCTAAATGACGCGCTTGGGTATATTGAGGAACATTTGGAGGATGAAATTGATTTGGAACAGGCAGCAAGGTTTGCCCGCTGCTCCAGTTTTCATTTTCAGCGTCTGTTTTCCTATATGGCGAATGTACCGCTCTCGGAATACATCCGTAGGCGGCGCATGACCAAAGCGGCCTTCGATTTGCAGAATACCAAGGATAAAGTGGTAGACATTGCATTGCGCTACGGATACGATTCGCCTACCGCTTTCAATCGCGCGTTCCAGAACATACACGGGGCGGCTCCCTCTGCGGCACGTCAGAGAGGCGTTGCTCTGAAAGCCTATCCTCCCATCAGCTTCAAAATAACCATACGAGGTGAAGCCGAAATGAACTATCGCATTGAGAGAAAAGACGCTTTCCAAATTGTTGGCGTAAAGTTGGAGTGTCCGTGGACACCGGAGAAACAGGAAGGGTTTGCCGAAGTACCGAAGTTTTGGGCGGAGCATGGGCAGAAAGGAACAATCCCGGAGCTCTGCAGGTTTATGAATCAGGAGCCTATGGGTGTTTTGGGCGTTAGCGTGGGTGACTGGCAAACTGCCGGCAGCTTTGATTACTATATTGCAGTGTCCAGTTCCCATCCCGCGCCGGCTGGAATGGTCGCATACGAAGTTCCTGCATCGACATGGGCAATCTTTGAGTGCAAAGGGGCGATGCCCGCGGCCATCCAAACCATGCAGCAACGTATTATGACCGAATGGTTCCCAAACAGCGGTTATCAGTACGCCGATGCACCCGACATTGAACAATATACAGATGGTGATCAGAGTAGTGCGGATTATATCTGTTATATTTGGGTGCCAGTGCAAAAATAGCAGCAGATATGGCCGGTTCGCACCATAAAACACACGCGGCGAGGAAAGAGCCTCACCGCTTTGTGTTTTCCCGCGTTGCTGGCCCATACTTGATATTTTTATTTCATGCAATCAAAAACCCGTATTGTGATTTTATTTCGTTTATGGATGCATCCCTTGCCGGCATGCATCATCCTCCGAAGAAAACCCAAACTAATGATGGAGGTGATCGTATGGAGCAGCACGATTGGTATCCCGATATTTCAAATATCGCATCCTCTCATGAATGCACCGGCCTCATGCCCCGTCCGCCAAAAACCGAGGAGGAATACGAGGCATTTCAGGAGCTTTCCGGTATGGAAATCCCCAGAATCTGACGGAAAAGAGCTGCCGCGCAAAAGAAGCGCGGCAGCTCTTTTCACTTGCCCAACAAACGGCTGCGCGATATAATGCATCTGAAATGAACAATCACATCAGTGCGGTAACAACCACCATTGCGAATTTGGCACGCCACAATATGGCGGGTTATTTTGTGCAGGATCGCGAGGCGCTATATGCCCTGCTCAATGGATTAATTCCACCGGGCAGCAC
>JAEYLA010000066.1 GCA_023461495.1 Bacillota bacterium
CCGATGCCGGAACCCAAACCTGAAAAGCCTGAAGCCGAGCGCCCTAAACGGCCAAGGATCCTTCCACAAAAACGCAAACGGATATTGTCTGCAATCGCAGCCTGTATTGGGATACCGCTGTTGCTGATTTTTATAATCAATATTGTGGAAGAACAAGGAGTGCTGGACTTCACGCCAACGCCTGTTGCTGAGACCACACCCATGACTGCATTAATAACGCCCGCGCCTGCGGCGATACAGCCTGGCGATGCTCCGGCTGCCGCGACTGCCGTTGCGCCTGCGGCCGTGCCAGAGACGATTCACACAAGAGGAAATACCTCCATCAACATCAATAACTCTGGGCGGGTCGCGCAGCAGGGGGACTGGGTTTACTATGAGGGGGAAGAGGAAGGGCTTTATAAGGAAAGACTCGATGGAACAGGTCGCGAGACACTCGTTGCGTCCGGCTGGGCGCAATATATCAACGTAGTGGGAGACTGGGTGTATTATTTGCAGATATCCGGCGTTTCACGCATTACAACCGATGGCTCCGGGCAGGAATTCCTGTTTGAAAATCCGGCATATCCGTGGGGACTACAGCTCCATGTTGTGGATGATGTGTTTTATTATATGGTTGATCTCAACGAGGGGAACGCCATTTGCCGCCAACCGATCGGAGGCCCCCAAGAGATTCTCTATGGAGTCGATGAAAAGGATACCTTTGCCGATATTGAAGCGGTGGAAGACGGATGGATCTACTTTTATGTGTATACGCAAGATGGCTCCACCTTGATGAAAATGACGTTGGAGGGCCAAGAAGTGACGCCGTTGGCAGAGGGTGACGGGCTCTTCTACGCCCAGATAATCGGAGAATCGATCTATTATTTTAATGATAGCAGTAGATATTCACCTGTCTACCGGATGGATACGGACGGATCGAATAAAACCCTGGTATTGGATGCCGTCTATGAGTCTTTCCAGATATATGATGACTGGATTTATTACACCCATTACAACAGCGATGAGGATGCGTATTATAAACGTGATGGACGTTTGTATAAAGCGCGGCTGGATGGCAGCGAGCGTACGCAGCTCGCAGACCATGCGGGAGAGAATCCGTGCATTGCGGGGGACTGGATGTTCTATATGGGCGGGTATTCAGGAAGTACTTACCGCATGAAAACAGACGGAACGCAGGACACTTACGCGGGATGACCGCAATGTAAAAGCTGCAAAAGAAAGGGGGCGCAAGTATGGCAGGTTTGCCGGATGTTGAAAAACTCTGTATGAACTGCATGCATCCTAAGCAGGACGCTGCGTTGCCCTGCCCTCATTGCGGAAGTCCCGCCGGGGTGGAGTACGCCGCCTCATCAGATGAACTTCCGCCGCGCACCATCCTGTTTGGCAGATATCTTTTGGGCCGGATGACCGGCAGGAGCAATACCGGCATGCTGTATGCCGCGTATGATCTCAAACGCTGTGAGCGCACGGTTATAAGGGAGTATTTTCCTAAAGCGTACGCAAAAAGGGAATACCTTCGCCCCGGCGTAAGCCGCGTAGTGTCTTTAAGTGAAGAGGTTGCTTCGCTGTTTCAAAACGGGCTGGAACAAAGCGCTGAAAAAGCACAGCAACTGATGCGGCTGAAAGGGATTTCCGGCCTGGTTGTTCCGATAAAAAGCTTTTCTGAAAATGGAACGGCGTATACCGTGCTCGGGGATATGCAAGGCGTTGCGCTGCGGCGGCGGATAGAGAACAACGGCGGCACTTACGCCGGTGCCGTTGCGTTGCTGCAGCCGCTTGTAGCCTCGCTTGCGCGGATGCATGGCGCGGGCGTTTTTCATGGGGAAATATCGGTAGGGCAGATGCTGCTTACACCCGAAGGAACGCTCAGTCTGCTTCCCCCCTGGGGTGCATCTTGGCCCGAAGGCAGCCAGTCCGGGCTGTTCAAGGGTATTAGCGGGAATGCCCGCTTCGCACAGGATACCCGTGCAATGTGCGCGGTGCTCTACACACTGCTTTCGGGGAAGGAACCGCCGCCACTTTCTGGCTGCGGAAAGAGCAAGGATATCCCATCCCTGATCAATGCGGCTGTTCCCATCTCCCGCCAGAAGGAGCACGTCATCTGTAAGGGGCTTTGCGGCGGGTACCGGGATGCGCAGGAGCTGCATTGGGCGCTCTATGGCGCCGCGTCTCCTGCGGCGGGCATTGTGCGCGGACGGGACAACAACGCCACCATCAGCCTGGAAAAAGCGGTAAGGACCATTTCCAGTACGGGCGGTGGTAAAAAAATGGTGCAGCCCGCTCCAAGTACTCGTAATGGCTCTCCTTTTCAGGCGGTCTATGTGGCATTCAGCGCTGTCTGTGCGCGCATCAAAGCCTTTTTCAGAGGCGCGCACAAACAAAAGCCCCGGTAAAGCAGCTTCGAGTGGAACGGGATCATACACGGGGCGGCGCCCGTACAGACATAAAATCATGCTTAGGAGGAAAACACCATGCCAATGAAACAATGCGAGAAAGCCGGTCACTTCTACGATTCCGCCATTCATGCCCAATGCCCCTATTGCAACAGCGAGTTCAACAACGCCACCCGTCCGCTGGATGCGGGGCTGACCATGCCGCCGCAGGACTACGCGGATATCGACCGTACGCGCGCTGGCGGAACGCCGCAGCAAAGACCCGCCGAAGATGACGGGCGTACGCAGGTGGTCATCAAGAAAGAACTGGGCGTGGATCCCGTGGTCGGCTGGCTTGTCACTACCAACGGGGCGGAGAAAGGGCGCGATTACCGCATCCATGCCGACAACAACTTTGTCGGACGCCATGAAAAGAGCGATATCTGCATCCGCGGTGATGAAACGATCTCCCGCGAGAAGCATGCGGTGGTCAGCTATGATACGCGTGATAACAAGTATTATCTCTCGCCCGGAGAAGGCAGGAGCATCATCCGCCACAATGATAAGTCCATTTTCATGACTGTGGAGCTGCAGGCGTATGATACCGTGGAGATCGGCAGGACACAGCTGGTATTTATACCGCTTTGCTCGGAAAGGTTCACATGGACAAAATGATCGCATCCGTAAGCATCATTGCCGCCGCAGGCGGCGGGGCGGCGCTGGGCGCCACACCCTCAAGTATTTTGGGCAAATCCCAGACGCCGCTTCTGATTGCTGCGGCCATTGTACTGGTAGCGGCGGCAGCGTTTGCCGCATACGTCCTGTCCCTGAAAAAGCGTGGTCTCTCACTTGCTGGAAAAGGCGGTGGGGCGATGAATACCGAGAAGGGTTCCTGCGCGGTCCGCATCGGGAATGCGCACCATATCGGCGCGCGGGAAAGTCAGCAGGATGCATTTATAATATCGGATATCGGCAATCAGGCGCTCTGCCGCAAAAAGGGCGTGTTCGCGGTGGTTGCGGATGGTATGGGCGGGTTATCTAACGGCGCTTTGGTAAGCACAACCGCCACAAAATCCTTGCTGGGCTCCTTCAATAACAGCAATTTACATGGCGATCCGGCTACCGAACTTCTCTCCATGCTGGGCCGGGCCAACGATGACGTCAATGCCGTATTGGGCCATGCAGGCCCGGGAAAGAGCGGCTCTACCGCGGTTGCGGCGCTCATACAGGATGGGCGGCTTTACTGGTTCTCCGTTGGGGATAGCAGGATCGCACTCGTGCGGGGCGGCGCCATATTTCAGCTTAACCGGGAGCACACTTATGGGTCGGAGCTTGACGAAAAGGCCGCGATGGGAGAGCTTTCTTTTGAAGCCGCAAAAAGCGACCCGCAGCGCAGCGCCGTCACGAGCTATCTGGGCATGGGGCGGTTGGAGAAGATCGACCGCAACGTCCGCCCGCTGCAGCTGTTAAAGGGTGATAGGGTGTTATTGATGACGGATGGCGTGTTTGGTACGCTCACGGATGAAGAGATTCTTTCCACCATGGCGTTTGCGCCGTTCGAAAGTGCAGAGCGGCTCGGGCAGCGCATACTCATGAAAAACAAACCCAGGCAGGACAACTTCACGGCAATTGTGCTCGAATGTATGTGAACGGAGAAGGTAGGATGCGGCAGAAAAAACAGATCATACGGGCGATACTGTCTTTGGTTGCGGCGTTGGCGGTGTGCCTGCCTGCGGTTACGGCGCAGGCTGCCGGCGCGGACGTACGGAACGCCAGAAACGGCGTGGTGCGCGTACTCGCGCTCTTTGAAAACGCTGCCGGTACGGGTACGGGTTTTGCGGTGGGGAATCCGGGAGATGCCGCGGAGCTGTTTGTGACCAACCACCATGTGATAGCGCCTACCCCAAAAACGGGCGCGCTGCAAGCGGTTTTTATCGTCCTGGACTATGTCACCGAAAACGGCACGCTCATTAAGGCCGAGATCGTAGCGGACAGCGAACGGCCGGATCTTGCCGTGCTGCAGGCGGTAGAACCTATTTCAGAAAGGACCCCGCTGCCGCTGATGTCACACCAATATGTGGAGGCTGCGCAGGAAGCTTATGCGCTGGGGTTTCCCGCCGTTGCCGACAACATGGTACAGGAGGGTGAGAAGCTGCCTTCCACAATTGAGGACATTACCATTACGAGCGGTATTATCAGCAAGGTAAACGCCGTCAGGCTGGATGCGGATTGTTTCCAGATTGACGTTAACATCAACCATGGAAACTCCGGCGGCCCATTGATTACCGAAGATGGGTATGTCATAGGCGTTAACACGTGGGGAGACGAAAACATCAATTACGCCATACACATCGACTACATCATGACCTTGCTGGAGGAGAACGGCATTCCGTACGCAAGTGTTGCGGGCCCCGGCGCACCGGTACAGCCTGCGCCTGAGGGTGGTAATGCACCGTCCGGCGGGACACCGTCAGGCAGCAACGTCCCATCCGGCGGGACATCGGACGCGCCTTCAGGTGGGAACGGCGGAACTGCCGATTCCGGTGGAAGCCAGTATCTCATCATAGGCGGCGTTGTGTTGGCCATTGTAGTGGCTGTAGTACTGTTATCCCGGAAGAAGCAAGGCCAAAACGGTGCGCAGCCCATACAGCAGGCGGTTCCGTTTGCGCCCGCCCCCGCCCCTGCCTTCCATACGCCAGCAGTAAGCGGGGCAAGGCAGCTTGCCTGCACGCACGGCGTATTTTCAGGCCAGGTATACCCGCTTTCAAATTCAATCGTATTGGGGCGCGATCCCAAGAAGTGCAACATCATATTCCCTTCGCAGACGCCGGGTATCAGCGGCGTACACTGCGAGGTGCGGGTTTCAAATGG
>JAEYLA010000067.1 GCA_023461495.1 Bacillota bacterium
CACAGGCACGCTGACCTTGACGGGCTTGAGCCGCCGCGGATGGCTCGCAAGCTGCATGCTGTAGAGCACCTGGATCAAGGTCGCCGTTAAATACTCGGTTAAGGAAACCTTATAGGTTCTGGAAAGCGCGAGCGCAGCCGCAACGCTGAGCTTCCCCGTCGTCACATACCGCACGCCCTGCAGCAGCGGTGTGCCTGTCGGATGATAAGCCTGCGGCTCCTTGCGGGTAGGCAGCGCGCCCATGCGGGAAAAGCGGGAAAAGCCGTCCTCCAGCTCCTCCGGGTGTACCTCCTCATCTACAGAAAGCACGCCGCAGGTCGGCAAAACGCTCACCCCAAGCTCCCGCGCGTATTCTGCAAGCAGGGTTTTAAAAAACGTCATGCCTGCGCTGCCATCGCAGATGACATGGGCGATTTCAAAGGAAATGCGGTTGTTGTGCACCTTGACGCGGAACGGCAATTCCTTGCGCCCAACCGGGGGGCAGGGGTAGAGCGTGTCCTCCTCCACCAATGCGCGCTGATTGAGTTCCTCAAGATAGTACCAGAAGATGCCGCGCCTGAGCCGCACATAGAAATTGGGGAAACGCGGCTGCATCCGATCGAGCGCGCGCTGCAGCGCCGCGCGGTTCACCGCCTGCTTCATGACGGCGGTAAACCGAAACATGGGCGTATAGTCCTTGGTTGCAATCACGGGATAGATATTTGCCGCGTTGTCAAGCGGATACCAGCTGCGTTTCTGCATAGCGCCCCCCCTATTCCGGCGCGGCCACGCCGAGCGAGATGTGGCGGAGCATAAATTCGGCGATGCGCCCGAGAGCTTCGTGGCTTTCCGGCAGGTCAAACACATGCCAGACATGCCACATCCCTTCCCATTCGGAAAGCTCCACATCAACACCATCGCGCTTCATGGCGGCGTGCAGCTTTCTTGCATCGCCCAAAAGCACCTCATGCGTCCCCACATGGATAAGCGTGGGCGGAAAGCCGGTGAAATCCGCAAACACGGGGGAAATGAACGGGTCCATCAGGGATCTGCCATAGGCGTAATACATGACCGCGCGCAGAAGCTTTCTGCGCTCCAACAGAGGATCGACGGCTTTGTTTTCCACATAGCTTTCATCCGAAAGCGTCAGGTCTGCCCAGGGGGAGAGCGCCACGATCGCCGCAGGGAGCGGAAGCCCTTCCTCCCGCGCTTTTAAGGCTGCCGCCATCTCGAGCCCACCGCCCGCAGAGTCCCCCGCAAACGCGATGCGGTCAGGCGAAAGCCCCAAAGAGAGCATATGGCGGTAGACCAACATCGCATCCTCCAGCGCCGCGGGGTATGGGTTTTCCGGCGCTAAGCGGTATTCAAAGGAGAGTACGTTGCGCCCGGTCGCCTGCGCAAAATCCACAGCCAGCGGGCGTGTGCTTTCAATGCCGCCGGACATGTACGCGCCGCCGTGAAAGTATAGGATCGCTTCATCCTCCGGCGCGCCCAGGGTATGGAACCATTCCGCAAGCACATGGCCAATGCAGTCATTCGCCACCACCATGTTTTCCGGCAGCGTGCGCGTTTCCGCCGCAGCTAAAAAATCCTGGCCCATGCGCTCCATTTCAAGGCTCAGGTTATTGAGCAGCGGCCGGAAGCCGCGTATGGCGGCCTGCAGAATATTGCTTACCGTGCTTGGCATAGCCTTCCCCCTCTCCACCGGGTAATAACAAAGAAAGCGGAACACAGAAAAGCCGGCATTTACGCCTTAGCCTCCTGCCTCCGCCTCTGTTTTCTTTTTACCCGCCCGGTCAGGACTGCACCAGAAACGCATTGATGAATGCGTCAAGCTCGCCGTCCATAACGGCCTGGATGTTGCCGTTTTCCACGCCTGTGCGGTGATCCTTGACGAGCGTGTAGGGCTGGAAGACGTAGGAGCGGATCTGGCTGCCCCATTCGATCTTTTTCATGTCGCCCTTGATCTGGGCCATCTGCTCCATGCGCTCGCGCTCCTGCAGCTCCAATAGCTTTCCCTTGAGCACGCGCATGGCGGTTTCCTTGTTTTGCAGCTGGCTGCGCTCATTCTGGCACTGCACCACGATATTGGTAGGCAGGTGGGTAATACGGATGGCGGAGGACGTCTTGTTGACGTGCTGGCCGCCCGCACCACTGGAGCGGTAGGTATCGATCCGAAGGTCGTCCATATCGATCTCGATGCTGTTTTCATCATCATCGAAGATCGGCGTGACGTCCAGCGAAGCGAACGACGTATGGCGCCTGCCGGAAGAATCAAACGGGGAGATGCGCACCAGCCGGTGTACGCCCTTTTCCGCCTTTAAGTACCCGTAGGCGCTGTCCCCCATAACCTCGAACGTGACGGATTTGACACCCGCCTCATCGCCGTCAAGCATATCCAGTTCCCGCACCGCCCAGCCGCGCAACGCGCAATAGCGGGTATACATGCGGTAAAGCATCTGCACCCAGTCCTGCGCTTCCGTGCCTCCGGCGCCCGCGTGCAGGGACAATACGGCGTTGGAACCGTCGTATTCGCCCTTCAAGAGGGTGGAAAGCCTGAGTTCCTCCACCTTGCTCCGGAAAGACTCGCATTCCTTCACAAGCTCCTCTTCCAAAGACGCGTCCTGCGTCTCCTCAATCATTTCCACAAGCGTTTCAAGATCATCCGCAGCGGATTTGAGCTTTTCAAACTTGTTGATCTTGTTCTGTACGGCCTTGACGCGCTGGTTGACCTTGTTGGCGTTCTCTACATCATCCCAGAAACCGGGCGCGCCCATCTGGTCTTCAAGCTTTTGCTGTTCACTCTTCAACCCAACGAGGTCAAAGAGAGTCACCTGCCTCTTTGAGTGTTTGCACCGACGCGGCGATCTGTTGTTTGTAATCGTCGAGTAAAATCAAAGTTCTCACATCCTTCTCAATATTGGTAAGTTCTTTTCTTTCCCGAAAGATCGGTCGTGTAAGCCTTAGGCTTACACATCATTCCTTGAAAGATC